>NZ_JASJSI010000039.1:0-40097 GCF_030237085.1 Stenotrophomonas maltophilia group sp. Smal32 | reverse complement strand
TATGTTGATGTCCTGGGTTTGCAGCGCGGTGAGTGCGCGGCGGGCAACGGCTTAGTTTTTGTCGAGGCGGTGAAAGTCGATCAGGGGCGTGGCTCAGCGGGTGGTTGAGGGAAGGGGGCGTGCAGCATACCAGCGCCGGCGCTCGCGCCCCCCCGCCATGGGCAAGAATTTTATTCGTTTTGTTTCTACGGCGCCGGTGAGGGTTTTGGAGCGGAGGTCAGAGCCCGGGGGGAAACCGGCCGCCGGGGTCGGATCCCCGCAGGGGCTCTGACCCCATTCCCCGGCCGACCCAGCTCAGGGATGATCAAGCGGCTTCGGCGGTTCCTGCCGGTTCACCCGCTCGCGGTGCAGCAGGTACAGCCCCGACGCCACGATGATCGCCGCACCCACCCAGGTATAGCCGTCCGGCAGCTGGCCCCAGAAGGCCAGGTCCCAACCGATCACCCAGACCAGGCCGCTGTACTCCAACGGCGCGATCATCGACGCCTCGCCCAGCTGGAAGGCCTTGGTCAGGGCGATCTGGCCCAGTGCCCCGGCCAGGCCCATGCCGGCGATGAGCGGCGCATGTGCCAGCTGCAGCGGTACCCAGCCGGGAAGGGCCAGCAGGCCCGCGCCGATCGCCATGATCACCAGGAACCAGACCACCATCGACTGCGAAGTATCGGTGCGGGTCAGCAGGCTGACCGTGATCGCAGCCACGGCATAGGCGGTGGCCGCGGCGAGCACCATCAGCCCCGGCACCGAGATGAAGCCATCCACGCCCGGCCGCAGCACCACCAGCACGCCAACCAGGCCGATGCCGATGGCCACCCAGCGCCGCGGCCCGACCCGTTCACCGAGCAGCGGTACCGAGAGTGCAGCGATCAGCAGCGGCGCAACGAAATAGATGGTGTAGGCGGTGGACAGCGGCAGGTCGCGCAGGGCGAACACGAAGCACCCGATCATCGCCATGCCCAGCGCGCCACGCAGCAGGTGCAGGCCCCAGCGCCGCGGCACCAGCGAGCGCGGGCCGGCACTGACCAGCACCCACACCAGCACGAACGGCAACGAGGCCGCGCCGCGCAGGAAGGTCACTTCCAGGGTGGGGTAGCTGGCCGACAGCTGCTTCATGCCAGCGTCCATCAGCGAAAAACAGGCGACCGCAGCGACCATCCAGGCCACCGCACGCGAGGGGGAGCGTTGCACGTTCATGCCCCATTATCGCCGACCGCGCGCCCCGCCGGGCGCCGGGCATGGGCGCCGCGATAGAATGGCCGCCACTGAATTCCGCGGAGCCACGCCCATGCCTTCCTTCGACGTCGTGTCCGAAGTCGACACCCACGAGCTGACCAACGCCATCGACCAAGCCAACCGCGAACTGGCCACCCGCTTCGACTTCAAGGGCGTGGATGCCAAGTTCGAACGCGATGGCGACGTGATCAATCAGTTCGCGCCGACCGAATTCCAGCTCAAGCAGATGAACGACATCCTGCGTGCACGCCTGGCCGCGCGCGGCATCGATGTGCTCAGCCTGGAGTTCGGCGACATCGAGACCAACCTGGCCCAGGCCCGGCAGAAGATCACCGTCAAGCAGGGCATCGAGCAGAAGATCGCCAAGAAGATCGCCGCCGCGCTGAAGGAAGCGAAGCTGAAGGTGGAGAGCCAGATCAACGGCGACAAGCTGCGCGTGCAGGGCAAGAAGCGCGATGACCTGCAGGATGCCATCGCCGTGCTCAAGGCCGGCAAGTTCGAGCTGCCGCTGCAGTTCAACAATTTCCGCGATTGATCTGCCCGCCGGGCATGGCCCGGCGGACTGCAACGTCAACCGCGCAGCAGCTTGTACAGCGTGGTGCGCGAGATACCCAGCTGGCGCGCGGCCAGGCTCAGATTGCCATCCGCCGCCTGCGCGGCACGGCGCGCCGCTTCACGCTGCTGATCACGCAACAGCGGTGCATCCATCGTCGCCGCTGAAGGCCGTTGCGCGCTGCGGCCAGCGACCTTGCGCGGCGCCTGCAGGTGCTGCAGGTAAACCGCACTGCCCTCGCCCACCCGCACCCGATGCGGCGCCCCGGGTTGCAGCAGGCGCCGCCGCTGCGCGGCACTGGCGCCGGCAAACACGCTTTCCAGGTTCAACAACGGCAACGGTCCCCGACGCGGCAGGCCCAGCAGGCGCCGCGCAACACGGTTGGCCGCGCGCAGCTGGCCATCCTCCTGCACCGCCAGCAACCCCTGCAATGGTGACGCCAACCAGCGCGGATCGTGCTGCAGCGCCAACAGATGCACGTCGGCAAGCGCGTGGAACAGCCGGTTCTCGCTGGCCAGCGCGGCCTGCCGAAAATAGCCCTGCAACAACGATGGATCACGCTCACCCAGGCCGGTGATGTCGATCACCCCGCATACCTGCCCATCGAGATCGTGCAGTGGCTCGCTGAGGCAGAACACCGGGGCGAAGCGCTGCAGGTAGTGTTCATTGCCCCGTACCAGCGCAGGCAGGTCGTCGGCCAGGCTGACCGCCGGCGCCGTGGTGCCGATCTCGCCCTCGCCCAGCCTCCGCCCAACCTGGATCGGACGCAGCAGCGGTGCATCTTCCAGGCCATGGGCCTGCTGCGCGATCACCATGCCCTCACGGTTGGCACAGAACATCGTCCAGCCACGCCCGCCAAAGGCAGCCCACAGCTGTTCCAGCTCCGGCCGCACGCAGCGCGCGAGCCGACGGTCGCCGGAATCGGAAAGATGCCGGCCGTCACCCAGCAACGGACGATAGTCCGGCTCCTGCCCGGGCAGCAGGCCCGCCGCGCGCGAACGCAGCCATGACTGCTGCAGCGGCAGCGGCAACACGCCCAATGAACGCGCATCGCCCTCGGCGAAGGCGGCGCGTGCCGCCACCAACTGCTGTTGCCCGACTGTCGTGGCCATCATGAAGGCAGCGTACACCCGTCGGCGGCAACGCCACGTTACGTTCCGACAACGGAATGTTTCCGCCAGCGGGTCAAACAAGGGGTCAGAGCCGTTTTCCTTTGGAAAACGGATCCGACCCCGTGCCGACCAACAGCAGCGGGAACCTGTCGAAGGCGGGGTGGGGCCGTGTGGGGGTGGTCTGGCCAATGGTTCGCGCCACCGACATTACCGTCAACTACTTCGACCGCCCCCCTCAACCGGACCCACCCCCCCAGCACAGGTAATGCCCGCTTTGGCCTTTGCGGTTGACGTTGCTTCGGCGGGTGCAGGGCGCAGCCCTGCAACCCCACCCTCTGCTCAGGCCGCGATGCGCAGGATCGGCTTGAGCGTGATTCCCTTCGTACTGTCCTCCGCCGCCTGGTTGATCTGTTCCAGCGGGTAGAACCTCACAAGCTTGTCGAACGGGAAGCGGCCCTGCTGGAACAGCGTCACCAGCTGTGGAATGAACACCTGCGGCACGCTGTCGCCTTCCACGATGCCGCGGATGCTGCGGCCACCGAGCAGCAGGTTGTTCACATCGAAGCTGGCGGTGGTACCCAGCTTCGGTGCCCCCACCACGCCCATCATCCCCAAGCCACCCAGTGCCTCGATACCGGCCGACAGCACTTCCGGGCGACCGGTCGATTCCAGTGCGAAATCAGCACCACCGCCAGTGATCGCGCGCACGGCCTCGACCACATCGGTCTCGCGGCTGTTGACCACGTGGGTGGCACCCAGTTCCAGCGCCAGCTCAAGACGCGAGGGCACCACGTCGATGGCGATGATGGTGGTGGCGCCGGCCACCTTGGCCGCCATCACCGCGCTCAGGCCCACAGCACCGGCGCCGTAGCTGGCGAAGCTGCTGCCCGAACGCACCTGCAGCGAATTGAGGACCGCACCGGCACCGGTCTGGATGCCGCAGCCCAGCGGGCCCAGCAGTTCCAGCGGCGCGTCGTCGGGCACCTTGATCGCGTTGATCTCGCGCGCGATGGCGAAGGTGGCAAACGAAGACTGCGCGAAGAAATGGTCGTGCAGCGGCTGGCCCTGCGCATCGGTGATCGCGGTATGGCCGTGGCCATCATCGCCACCGAAGTTCAGCGCAAAGAAGTCCTTGCAGTAGGCACCATGACCGCCCCGGCACGGGTTGCAGTGGCCGCAGGCGCCGTAGGTCAGCACCACGTGGTCGCCCACCTTGAGGTCGCGCACGTTGGGGCCAACCGCTTCCACGATGCCGGCACCTTCGTGGCCGAGCACCGCAGGCAAAGGCACCGGGTAGTACTGATCGCGCACGATCAGATCGGTGTGGCACAGGCCGGTCGCCACCACCTTCACCAATACCTCGTCGTCCTGCGGGCCGCGCAGCCGGGCCTGCTCGATGACGAAGGGCTGTTCCTTGCCGCGTACCACGGCCGCAGTTATCTCGCGTGTTGTCGTGTTGCTGCTCATCGCAATGCTCCTTCGATCAGATCGGGTAGGCGGGCGCTTCGCCCTTGACGGTCAACCACTGCCACTGGGTGAACTCTTCTCCGTTGGCGGGGCCACCGATACTGGTGCCGTTGCCGGATGCACCGACGCCGCCGAAGGGATTGATCACGTCGTCGTTCACGGTCTGGTCGTTGATATGCAGCAGGCCGGTGCGCAGGCGCTCGCCGAGCTTCAACGCGCGCCCGACGTTGCTGGAGACGATGGCCATCGACAGGCCGTACTCGCTGTCGTTGGCCAGGCGCACGGCATCGTCGTCATCGTCGAACGGCACCACCACCGCCACTGGCGCGAAGATCTCTTCGTTGAAGGCTGGATTGTCGGCAGAGACGTTGCCAAGCACGGTCGGCGCGAAGAACAGATCGCGGTGCGTACCGCCGGCCTCCAGCGAGGCACCGGCCTGCAGCGCCTGCTCGACCACGCGCGCGGCGTGATCACGCTGGCCAGCATTGATCAGCGGACCGATGGCCACCTCTTCGCGTGCCGGATCTCCCACCTTCAGCGAATTGGCCTTGGCCACCAGCTTCTGCAGGAACGCATCATGGATCTTCCGATGCACCAGCACGCGGCCGGTCGCCATGCAGATCTGTCCCTGATGCAGGTAGACGCCCCACGCGGTGTTGGCCACCGCCAGGTCGAGGTCGGCATCATCGAGAATGATCAGCGAGTTCTTGCCGCCCAGCTCCAGCGACACCTTTTTCAGGTGCCTGCCCGCCGCTTCACCGACCTTGCGCCCGGCAGCGGTGGAACCGGTGAACTGGATCATCGCCACGTGCGGATCGCTGGTCAGCGCGGCACCGGCCGCGCCATCACCGGGCAGCATGTGCAGCACACCTGCCGGCAGCCCGGCCTGCTCGAACAGGCGTGCGATCACCGCGCCGCCGCACACCGCCGTGCGCGGGTCCGGCTTGAGCACCACCGCGTTGCCCAGCGCGATGGCCGGCGCCACCGCGCGCATGGCCAGGTACAGCGGGAAATTGAAGGGTGAGATGACGCCGACCACGCCCAGTGGCCGACGCCGCGCCAGGTTCAGCCGGCCCGGCTCGGACGGCAGGATCTCGCCGACGCTACGCGAAGGCAGCGCCGCGGCTTCGTGCAATGCTTTGATAGTGACCTTCGCCTCAAAGCCGGCCTTCAGGCGAGTGGAGCCGCTTTCGCGCACCAGCCACTCGACCAGGGTGTCAATGTTCTCTTCGGCCAGGCGTGCCGCTTTGCGCATGACCTCAGCGCGCTGCTCGTAAGGCGCTGACGCCCACGCCTGTTGCGCCTGGGCAGCGGCTGCCGCCGAGCGCGCCACCTGCGCCGGGTCGGCCAGGCCGATCTCGCCGAGGGTGTTGCCGGTGGCCGGCTCGATCACCAGCTGCCGTTGCTCGGCCGCCTGCCAGCGACCATCGAAGAAGGCGCCGGCCCAAAGGGCATCCGGCAGCCACGGGGAAGATGCAGTCATGGGTGTCCTCCTGTGTCGTGCGCCCATTCCACGCCCGCCGTCCGCGGCAGGCAATCGGCCATCCAGCGGCCGCCCGCAAGGGCTTGAACCGGCGGGGATTTCCAGCATGACGACTGTCCAGTTCCTGCACAGTGAACAGCGCGGCGGCGGCACACTGCCTACAATGTCCGCCCCGCCAGCCGACGTGCCCGCCATGACCGACACCCACCTGCCCACCGATGACCCGATCGCCGCCACCCGCCTGTGGCTGGAGCGCATCGTCATCGGCCTGAACCTGTGCCCGTTCGCCAAGGCGGTATACGTGAAGGACCAGGTCCGTTTCGTGCTCAGCGATGCGACCACGCCGGAAGCGCTGGTCGAACAGCTGGCCGAGGAGCTGGTGCTGCTGCGCGATACGCCGGCCGAGCAGATCGATACCACGCTGATCGTGCATCCGCAGGTGCTGACCGACTTCCTCGACTACAACGACTTCCTCGACAACGCCGACGCCGCGATCGAGGCACTGGACCTGCAGGGCATCCTGCAGGTAGCCAGCTTCCATCCGGATTACCAGTTCGAGGGCGTGGCCGCCGACGACGCCAGCAACTACACCAACCGTGCGCCCTTCCCCACCCTGCACCTGCTGCGCGAGGACAGCGTGGCGCGCGCGGTGGACGTCTATCCGGACCCGGACGTGATCGTCGAGCGCAACATCCAGACCCTGGACCGCATCGGCGTGGACGGCTGGCATCGCCGCCTGCGTGGCGACGACCTGTCATGAGCCGCGTTCCGCCGATTGCCGCATGGCCGGCCGCGCCGCTGTCGGGCAAGGTGGTGCTGATCACCGGGGGTGCCAACGGCATCGGCCGCGGCATCGCCCAGGCCGTGCTCGGTGCCGGTGGCCGCGTGCTGATCGGCGACCTGGACGTGGAGGCCGGCGAAGCGTGTCTGGTGGAATGGCAGCGCGGTGATGACGCTGCGTTCCAGCGCCTGGACATCACCGACGAAGGCAGCGTGCGCGCGTTCGTCGCCGAGGCGCTGCGTCGCTTCGGACACATCGACGGGTTGGTCAACAATGCCGGCATCGCGGGGCCGCACGGCACGCGGCTGCAGGACATGGAGTGGGACGAATGGCAACGCCGCCTATCGTCGCTGCATGGCGCCTTCCTGTGCAGCAAGCACGCGCTGTCGGCGCTGTCGGCCAGCGCTGCCGGGGCAATCATCAACATCGCCTCAACCCGCGCCTGGCAATCCGAGGCGCACAGTGAGGCCTATGCGGCCGCCAAGGGTGGGTTGGTCGCCTTCACCCATGCGCTGGCGATCAGCGCCGGCCCGGCGGTGCGGGTGAACAGCATCAGCCCCGGCTGGATCGGCACCACGGCCTGGCAGGCGCCCTCGCGCCGCCACGAGCCCGACTACTCGGCCATCGACCACGCCCAGCATCCGGTCGGCCGGGTCGGCCGCCCTGAAGATATCGGTGCACTGGCGGTGTATCTGCTGTCCTCGCTGTCCGGCTTCAGCACCGGACAGGACTTCGTCGTCGACGGCGGCATGACCCGGAAGATGATCTACGCCGAATGACCCGCCTCATCCACGCATGGCGTGGATCTACTGAAGATCATTGGTAGATCCACGCCATGCGTGGATGGCGGTGAAGTGCCAACCAGGGTTGGCACCTACCAGAGCGGCTTACGCCATGCCCGAATGGCGCAGCAGCGCGTCGATCTGCGGTGCGCGGCCGCGGAAGGCCTTGAAGTTCTCCGCCGCCGGGCGGCTGCCACCCCGCGACAGGATCTCATCGCGGAAGCGTGCACCGGTTTCCGCCAGCGCCTGCGGCGCTTCCTCGAACGCGGCGTAGGCATCGGCACTCAGCACCTCGGCCCACTTGTAGCTGTAGTAGCCCGCCGCATAGCCACCGGCGAAGATATGGTTGAACTGGTGCGGGAAGCGGTTCCAGACCGGCGGATGGTTCACCGCCACTTCCGCGCGCACGCGATCCAGCAATGCCAGCACGCTGTCCTGCGCCGGTTCGAACTGGCTGTGCAGCAGCATGTCGAACAGGCCAAATTCCAGCTGGCGCACGGTGGCCATGCCGCTGTGGAAGTTGCGCGCGGCCAGCATGCGCTCGTACAGCGCGCGCGGCAGCGGCTCGCCACTGTCCACGTGCGCGGTCATCGCCTGCAGGTGATCCCACTCCCAGCAGAAGTTCTCCATGAACTGGCTGGGCAGCTCCACTGCATCCCATTCCACGCCATTGATACCGGCCACGCCCAGTTCGCCGATGCGGGTCAGCAGCTGGTGCAACCCATGGCCCATCTCATGGAACAGCGTGGTCACTTCGTTGTGGCTGAAGGTAGCCGGCTTGCCATTGGCACCACGGCCGAAGTTGCACACCAGGTAGACCAGCGGCGTCTGCACGCTGCCATCGGCGCGCACGCGGCGGTTGCGGCAATCATCCATCCACGCACCACCGCGCTTGCCCTCGCGCGCATAAAGATCCAGATAGAACTGGCCGACCAGCGCGCCCTGCGCATCGACCAGGCGGAAGAAGCGCACGTCCTCGTGCCACACCGGGGCGCTGTCCTCCTGCACACGCAGGCCGTACAGCTGCTCGATCACCGAGAACAGGCCGCCCAGTACCTTCGGTTCGGTGAAGTACTGCTTCACGTCCTGCTCGGAATAGCTGTAGCGCGCCTGCTTCAGGCGATCGGCGGCGAAGGCCAGGTCCCAGGCCTGCAACGGCTCGATGCCCAGCTGCTCGCGCGCGAACTGCTCCAGCTCGGCGCGATCCTTGGCCGCGAACGGCTTGGCACGTGCAGCGAGGTCACGCAGGAAGCCGAGTACTTCGGCCGGGTCCTGCGCCATCTTGGTCGCCACCGAATACTCGCCGTATGAACCGAAGCCGAGCAGCGCCGCCAGTTCCGCGCGCAGGGCGAGAATGCGGTCGATATTGCCGCTGTTGTCCAGCGCGTCGTCGCCGAATTCGGAGGCGCGCTGCGCACTGGCGCGATACAGGATCTCGCGCAGGTCACGGTCCTCGCCCCAGGTCTGCACCGGCAGGTAGCACGGCATCTGCAGGGTCAGTTTCCAACCTGCTTTCCCCTCCTTTTCTGCCGCAGCGTGCGCGGCGGCCTTCACGTCATCGGGCAGGCCGGCCAGGCGCGCTTCGTCCTCGATGATCAGCGACCACGCATCGGTAGCGTCCAGCACGTTCTGCGAGAACTTCGCCGACAGCGCCGACAGTTCCTCCTTGATCGCGGCGAAGCGCTGCTGGGCCTCCGGCGCCAGTTCGGCGCCCCCCAGGCGGAAATCGCGCAGGGTGTTGTCCAGCACCTTGTGCTGGGCCTCATCGAAGGTCGCCGCCTCGGGGCTGCCGGCCAGCGCCTGGTACTGGCGATACAGCGCCAGGTTCTGGCCCAGTGCACTGGCAAAGCGGGTCACCCGCGGCAGGTTGCTGTTGTAGGCCTCGCGCAGTTCCGGCGTGTTGACCACGCCCTGCAGGTGGCCGACCAGGCCCCAGGCACGCCACAGACGCTCGGTGGCATCGTCCAGCGGGGCCACGAAGGTCTGCCAGGTGACCGGCTGCACCTGCTCGGCGACGCCGACAGCGGCTTCCGCCTCGGCCAGCAGCACGTCCAGCGCCGGCGCCACGTGCTCCGGACGGACCGCCTCGAAACGCGGCAGGCCGGAAAAATCGAGCAGGGGGTTGGCAACGGTCACGGCAGGTCTCCAGGGTACGGGCCCGGCGGGCGGGCAGTTCTGTAGATATGGCGCTGGCAGGCGTGGCTGACAAGGGGGCACGGCCCGGCATTCACATCGGCCTTACGGCCACGCACCGAAGCTCTGAGTGCGGGGGAGTCCGCAGCGGTACGCACCGAACGAGGCCCCACATGGAAGGTCTGGCTGCAGTTGCATCCGCCTCACCGGCCCGGTCACTGGCATTGTCCGCCAGCCCGGCCGAACTGACCTGGATCGCCGCATTGTGCGATGCCGGCGACGACGCCCCGCGCCACCTGCAGCAATTGCAGACGGTGCTGCAGCAGGGCGGCACGTTCAGCGATGCCCAGGAGTGGTACCCGTTCGAAGTGATCGAACGCGGCGCCAGCCAGCTGCGGCTGGGCCATGAGCGCGAGTTCGTGATCTGCGTGCTGCTGTGGCTGCAGGCGTTGGCGCAGGGCCGCGCCAGCACGCTGGACCCGAGCCTGCATCTTGATGACCGCGCGATGGACATCGAGGCGCTGCCCGATGCCCTGCGTGATGCGGTGCTGGATGCGTTCACCGCAGCGGGGTATTGAGACGCCATCGTGATCGCCGGGCGTGGCCCGGCGACAACATCGACCGTCCTACAGCGCTTCCAGGCTGCACCACGGCAACGCCGGCAGTCCCTGCCCGGCCACCGCCGCCGCCAGCTGCGCGTCGGCGCCGTCGACATCGATGCCCTGGCGCGCGTACCACGACGGGTCGTAATAGCTCTGCGCGTAGCGCTCGCCGCTGTCGCACAGGATGCTGACGATACTGCCCTGATGGCCCGCCTCGCGCATCCATTGTGCGGCCTGCAGCACGCCGATGAAGTTGGTGCCGGTGGAGCCACCGACGCGGCGGCCCAGCTGGCGGCTGACATGGCGCATCGCGGCCAGGCTCAGCGCATCGGGCACCTTCACCATCGCATCGACGCTGGTCGGGATGAAGCTCGGCTCCACCCGCGGCCGGCCAATGCCTTCCACGCGCGAGCCACCGCTGCAGGTCAGGCCACGCCAATCCTGCTCACCGGCCACGGCGGCCTGGTAACCGTCGAAGAACACCGACACTTCCGGGTCCGCGCACAGGATGCGGGTGTCATGCCGGCGGTAGCTGACATAGCGGCCCAGCGTGGCGGCGGTACCGCCGGTGCCGGGGCTGCACACGATCCATTCCGGAACCGGGCTGGGCTCTTCGGCCATCTGCTTGAAGATGGATTCGGCAATGTTGTTGTTGGCGCGCCAGTCGGTCGCACGTTCGGCGTAGGTGAACTGGTCCATGAAGTGGCCGCCGGTTTCACGGGCCAGCTTTTCCGAATCGCAGTTGAGATCGCAGGCACGCTCGACCAGATGGCAGCGGCCACCGTGGAATTCGATTGCCGCGATCTTCTCCGGCGAGGTCGTGGCCGGGATCACCGCAATGAACGGCAAACCAAGCAGGCGCGCGAAATAGGCCTCGGAGACCGCGGTCGAGCCGCTGGATGCTTCGATCACCGGGCGCCCTTCGCGTAACCAGCCATTGGTCAACGCATACAGGAACAGCGAGCGCGCCAGCCGGTGCTTCAGGCTGCCGGTGGGATGGCTCGATTCATCCTTCAGGTACAGGTCGATGCCCTCGAACCCGGGCAGCGCCAACGGGATCAGGTGGGTATCGGCGGAACGGTTGAAATCGGCTTCGATCTTGCGGATGGCGGCGGCCACCCATTCACGCTGCGACATGGCGGGCAATCGTTGTCAGGACGGAACGGTGCGATCCGGCCATTGTACGTCGCAGTGCCGTCAGGTGCTGGCCGGTAGAATGGCCCCATCCGGCCGGCAACGGCCCTGCCTGAAGGACCTCCCCCATGACCATTCCCGCCCTGCGCGATGTTCCCGGCGTCGCCGCCCAGGCCCCGGCCGAAACCACCGGCTTCGTGTTCAACCACACCATGCTGCGGGTGAAGGACATTACCGCCTCGCTGGACTTCTACACCCGCGTGCTCGGCTACCAGCTGATCGACAAGCGCGATTTCCCGGAGGCCCAGTTCAGCCTGTACTTCCTGGCCTACGTGCCCGCCGGCGTCATGGTGCCGGAAGATGACAACGCCCGCCGCCTGTGGATGGCCGGCCTGCCGGGCGTGCTGGAACTGACCCACAACCACGGCACTGAGAGCCAGGACGGCGCGGTCTACCACGACGGCAACAGCGACCCGCGCGGCTTCGGCCACATCTGCGTGTCGGTGCCGGACATCGAGGCCGCCTGCCAGCGCTTCGAGGATCTGGGCGTGACCTTCCAGAAGCGCCTGACCGACGGCCGCATGAAGAACCTGGCCTTCATCAAGGACCCGGACGGCTACTGGGTCGAGATCATCGCCAACGCCTGACCCGGAAAGGGGCACAATTCCGGTAGCGCCAGGCCATGCCCGGCGCTACCGACTCCGTCCCCTTTTTTGCGAGGTTCGTATGGAAACGATGGAACTTCACCGTGGCCGCCTGATCGACCACATCCAGCTGGTAGTGCGCGACCTGGCGGCCAGCCGCCGCTTCTACCAGGCGGTGTTCGACACCATCGGCATCCCGGTGGCCGGTGAAGGCGAGGACTACTTCTGGGCCGACGAGCTGTTCGTTTCCAGCGCCAGCAGCGAGGCCGCCGCTGGCCAGCTGACCGGACGCCACCACCTGGCATTCCAGGCCCGCGACACCGCCACTGTCGATGCCTTCCACAGCGCCGCCATTGCCGCCGGCGGTACCGACAACGGCGCGCCCGGCGAACGCCCCTACCACCCGGGCTATTACGGTGCGTTCGTGCTCGATCCCGATGGCAACAACATTGAAGTGGTCTACCACGGCCCGGCCAACTACAGCGCCGACTCGGTGAAGGTCACTTTCTGATTTCACCGATGCCGTGAACGAAGAAGCCGGGCAATGCCCGGCTTCTCTGCTTCCGACGGTGTGGCCCTCAGTGGGCGGCCATGTAGATGTCCTGCAGCACGGCCTTTTCAAGCTCCAGCTCGCCCAGCAGGTTCTTCACGATGTCGCCCAGGCTGAGGATGCCGACCAGGCGGGTGCCTTCGGTGACCATCAGATGACGGCGCCGCGAGTACGTCATCAACGACATGGCCTGCTTCAGGGTGGCCTCCGGGGCGATGCCTTCCAGGCCGGTGGACGGCAGGCTGGAAATCACCCGGCGGCCGGCCTGCGGGCCGTCGTCGGCCAGGGTGCGCACGATGTCCTTTTCGGAAATGATGCCGACCGGGGCATCGTCCTTCATCACCACCAGCGCAGCGATCCTGTTCGCGCTCATCTTGTGGGCGGCGGCACCGATGGTGTCTTCGGCGTCGATGGTGATGACAGCTTCTTTCTTGGATTGCAGGAGTTCGCGGACGTTCATTCTTGTTTCCTGGTGCAGGTCACTGAAGTCAAAAAAGTGTGCTCTTCCGATACGCCCCCTCCCCGGGAACAGACCTTTCAGCGCACGTCTGGCGCACCCGGCTGCCGGTGGAATGCATCGACAGGCGACGTGCTGCAACGCGAACGAGGCGGGTTCAACAGCACAGCCCGTATCTCGGTCAAATCGATTCTACGACTGCGTCCCTCGGTCACTACCGGCATCGATGGGACAGTTCGTCGTGGGAACCAACCGACGATCCAGAGAATGGCACCGTGGCTGAAACCGCCGCTGAATACTGGCGATGCCGCGCGTTAAAGATTGATTGATTGCTGCCGCCGGCGGACGGAACAGCCGGCGGCTGTCCCACTTGCCACTGCTACCGACACAAACGAAAGGGGCCCACGCGGGGCCCCTTCGCTTGCAGCATCCAGCCAAGCCGACGGGTGTTACTCCACCGTCACGCTCTTGGCCAGGTTGCGCGGCTTGTCCACGTCAGTGCCGCGCGCCAGTGCGGTGTGGTAGGCCAGCAGCTGTACCGGGATGGTATGCACGATCGGGCTGAGCACGCCGGCATGGCGCGGCGTGCGAATCACATGCACGCCTTCGGACGCGTTGAAATTGCTGTCCTGGTCAGCGAACACGAACAGTTCACCGCCACGCGCACGCACTTCCTGCATGTTCGACTTCACCTTTTCCAGCAGGCTGTCGTTGGGCGCGATCACCACCACCGGCATGTCCTCGTCCACCAGCGCCAGCGGGCCATGCTTCAACTCACCGGCCGGATAGGCCTCGGCGTGGATGTAGGAGATTTCCTTGAGCTTGAGCGAGCCTTCCAGCGCGATCGGGTAATGCAGGCCACGGCCCAGGAACAGCGCACTGCTCTTGCGTGCGAAACGCTCGGCCCAGGCAGCGATCTGCGGTTCCATGTTCAGCGCATGCTGCACGCTGCCCGGCAGGAAGCGCAGCTGCTCCAGGTAGTCCGCTTCCTGTGCCGCGTCGATGCGGCCATGCAGCTTGCCCAGCACCACGGTCAGCTGGAACAGCGCGGCCAGCTGCGTGGTGAACGCCTTGGTCGAGGCCACGCCGATCTCGGCGCCGGCGCGGGTGTAGCAGACCAGTTCGCTGGCACGCGGGATCGCGCTTTCCGGCACGTTGCAGATCGACAGCGTGTGCTTGTGGCCCAGCGACTTGGCGTACTTCAGCGCTTCCATCGTATCCAGCGTTTCGCCGGACTGGGAAATGGTCACGATCAGGTGCTTCGGATTCGCGTAGGCCGCGCGATAGCGGTACTCGCTGGCGATCTCCACGCTGCACGGCAGGCCGGCGATGGCCTCGATCCAGTAGCGCGCGGTCAGGCCGGAGTAATAACTGGTACCACAGGCGATGATCTGCACGCCTTCGATGCCCGACAACACGGCTTCGGCGTTCTTGCCGAACAGCTCGGCCGGGAAACCACCGGCATCGATCGCCGCCTCGATAGTGTCACCCAGCGCGCGCGGCTGCTCGTGGATTTCCTTCTGCATGAAGTGGCGGTACGGGCCCAGCTCCAGCGAAGCCAGCGACACGTCGGACAGATGCACGTCGCGCTCGATCGGCTGGTCATGCTCGTCGAAGATGCGCACGCCATCGCGGCGGATTTCGGCGGTATCGCCTTCCTCCAGGAAAATCACCTTGCGGGTGGCCGAGATCACCGCCGAGACATCCGAAGCGACGAAGTTCTCGCCCTCGCCCAGGCCGATCAGCAGCGGGCAGCCCATGCGCGCACAGACGAAGCGCTCCGGCTCGGCGCGGCTGACCACGGCCAGCGCGTAGGCACCGGTCAGTTCCTTCACCGTGTGCTGCAGCGCCACCAGCAGGTCGTCGCCGCTCTTCAGGTGATGGTGGATCAGGTGCGCGATGACTTCGGTATCGGTCTGCGACTCGAACGTGTAGCCCAGGGCGCGCAGCTTCTCGCGTTGCTCTTCATGGTTCTCGATGATGCCGTTGTGCACCAGCGCCACGCCCTGGCTGATGTGCGGATGCGCATTGGCCTCGGTGACACCGCCGTGGGTGGCCCAGCGGGTGTGACCGATGCCCAGCACCGCGTTGAAGCCCTCGGCCTCGGCCGCGGTGGCCATTTCCGACACGCGACCGGTACGACGCACGCGACGCACCTCCGACCGCTCGGCATGGTCGATCACCGCGATACCCGAGGAATCGTAACCACGGTACTCAAGGCGCTTCAGACCCTCGATCAGCACCGGCACTACGTCGCGATCAGCGATCGCACCCACGATTCCACACATGTCACGCGTTTCCTTGAAGACGATCGTCGCATTCTAGCCTGCGTGTCCGGCTTCCCCCTCCTGTCCGCTTAATGAAAGTGTCCGGAAAGGTGTCCGCGGACACCCGGACACTTCAGACACCCACCCAACTCATTGATGGAGAAGGAAATAAAGTTGGCACGCTACGTGCTTGGTACTGGCTACCACCGTCAGGCACGCACCCGATGATCCGCGACACTTCCGCCCAGGACCAGATCGTTTCCTCCGCCCCGGCCAGCGCCCCGCGCGCCAACTGGCACCGTTACCGTTGGCCGGCGCTGGGCACGATCGCCCTGCTCGCCGGCATCGGCTGGGCCGTGCACGCCTGGTCCAACGCCAGCCGCTCCTTCGACAGCAGCCGCGTGCGCATCGCCGAAGTGAAACGTGGCGACCTGGTGCGCGACATCGCCGCCGACGGCCGCGTGATCGCCGCCAACAGCCCGATCCTGTATGCCATCTCGGCCGGCACCGTGGACCTGAAGGTGGTCGCCGGCGATGTGGTGAAGAAGGGGCAGGAGCTGGCGATCATCGACAGCCCCGAACTGCGCAGCAAGCTGGCCCAGGAACAGGCCACCCTGGCCGGCCTGGAAGCCGAGGCCAGCCGTGCCGCGCTGGACGCCACCCTGGCCCGCGCCAAGTCGCGCAAGGAAACCGACCAGGCCACCATCGAACGGCAGGCCGCCGACCGCGACCTGCAGCGCTACCAGCGCGGCTACGACGGCGGTGCGGTGCCGCAGATCGACCTGGCCAAGGCCAAGGACTCGCTGAAGAAGGCCGACATCACCCTGGCCAACGCCACCACCGATGCACGCCTGCAGAGCCAGGGCGCCGACCTGGATGCCCGCAACAAGCGTCTGCTGGCCGATCGCCAGAAGGCGGTGGTGGCCGAAGTGCAGCGCCAGGTCGACGCGCTGACGCTGCGTGCCCCCTTCGATGGCCAGGTCGGCCAGGTGCAGGCGGTGCAGTCCACCAACCTGGCCGCCAACGCACCGGTGCTGGGCGTGGTCGACCTGTCCAAGTTCGAAGTCGAGATCAAGGTGCCGGAGAGTTTCGCCCGCGACCTGGCGATCGGCATGCCGGCGCAGCTGACCGGTGGCAACGGCCAGCCGTTCCCGGGCGAAATCAGCGCAGTGTCGCCGGAAGTGGTCAACGGTGAGGTAAACGCCCGCGTGCGCTTTGCCAGCGCGCAGCCGGAAGGCCTGCGCCAGAGCCAGCGGATGTCGGTGCGCGTGCTGCTCGATACCCGCAGGAACGTGCTGAAGGTCGAGCGCGGCCCGTTCGTCGAACAGGGCAATGGCATGGCCTACGTGATGGATGGCCGCACCGCCGTGCGCCGTCCGGTGGAACTGGGCGTCAGCAGCCTGGGCGAAGTGGAAATCAAGTCGGGTGTGCAACCGGGCGACCGCATCGTGGTCTCCGGCAGCGACCTGTTCAAGGACGCCGAGCGCGTCTCCGTCAACTGATACCTGATACCTGAATCCTGGAGAGAGGACACCCCATGTACATGCTCGAAATGCGCTCGGTCGCCAAGGTCTTCCGCACCGAACAGGTGGAAACCCACGCACTGCGCTCGCTGGAACTGCAGGTCAAGGAAGGCGAATTCGTTGCCGTCACCGGCCCGTCCGGTTCCGGCAAGACCACCTTCCTCAACATCGCCGGCCTGCTGGAAACCTTCACCAGTGGCACCTACATGCTGGACGGCCAGGACGTGAGCACGCTGGGTGATGATGCGCGCAGCCGCCTGCGCAACCAGAAGATCGGCTTCATCTTCCAGGGCTTCAACCTGATCCCGGACCTCAACCTGTTCGACAACGTCGACGTGCCGCTGCGCTATCGCAAGATGAGCGCCAACGAGCGCCGCGAACGCATCGAGAAGGCGCTGACCCAGGTCGGCCTCGGCTCGCGCATGAAGCACTACCCGAACGAGCTGTCCGGCGGCCAGCAGCAGCGCGCGGCGATCGCACGTGCCCTGGCCGGCAGCCCGCGCCTGCTGCTGGCCGACGAACCGACCGGCAACCTGGATACGCAGATGGCCCGTGGCGTGATGGAACTGCTGGAAGAGATCAATGCCGCCGGCACCACCATCGTGATGGTCACCCACGACCCGGAACTGGCCGCACGCGCGCAGCGCAACGTGCACATCGTCGATGGCCAGGTGACCGACCTGGTGCGTGAGCCGGTGCTGGCCACGCCGGTGCGCCACATCGTCGCCGTCAACGAGTGAGGGCCCGACCATGTTCGCCTACTACGCCCGATTGGCGGCGCGCAGCTTCCGCCGCAACAAGGTCCTGACCGCGCTGATGGTGGTTGCCATCGCGCTCGGCATCGGCGCCTCGATGACCACGTTGACCGTGTTCCACGTGTTGTCCGGCGACCCGATCCCCGGCAAGAGCGACCGCCTGTTCTACGTGCAGCTCGATGCCGCGACCGGCGCCTATGTCGCCGGCGAAGAGCCGGAAACCCAACTCACCCGCTTCGACGGTGAAGCGCTGCTGCGCGAAGCCAAGGGTGAACGCCAGGCGCTGATGAGCGGCGGTGGCGGCACCATCGAACCGGACAACAGCACCCTCAAACCCTTCAGCATCGACACCCGCTGGACCTCGGCCGACTTCTTCCCGATGTTCGAGGTGCCCATGCAGTACGGCCGGCCCTGGACGCGCGAGGACGATGAAGGCCGCGCACGCGTGGTGGTCATCTCCAAGGCGCTCAACGACAAGCTGTACCAGGGTGCCAACAGCGTGGGCCGCGACCTGCGCATGGAAGGACAGAGTTACCGCATCGTCGGCGTGATGAAGGAATGGAGCCCGGAGCCGCACTTCTACGACCTGACCACCGGCAGCTACGGCAAGAACGAAGACCTGCTGCTGCCGATCTCCACCTCGTTCGACCTGAAGCTCGGCAACAACGGCAACATGAACTGCTTCGGCGAAAACCCCGACGGCAACAGCTACTCGCTCAATGCACCGTGCGCATGGCTGCAGTACTGGGTGGAGATGGATCCGGCCAAGGCCGGCGACTACCGCCGCTACCTGGAGAACTATTCGACCCAGCAGCGCGAGGCCGGCCGCTTCAAGCATCCGCCGAACGTGCGCCTGCGCACCGTGATGGAATGGCTGGACTTCAATGGTGCAGTCCCCAGCGACGTGCGCCTGCAGCTGTGGCTGGCGCTGGGCTTCCTCGGTGTCTGCCTGGTCAACACGGTAGGCCTGCTGCTGGCCAAGTTCCTGCGCCGCAGCGGTGAGATCGGCGTGCGCCGTGCACTCGGTGCCAGCCGCGGCCAGATCTTCCTGCAGTGCCTGGTGGAAGCCGGCGCGGTCGGCGTGGTCGGTGGCGTGCTGGGCATCGGTCTGGCCCTGCTCGGTCTGTTCGCGGTGCGCCAGCAACCGGTGGAGTACGCCAAGCTGGCCCACCTTGACGGCAACATGCTGCTGCTCGCACTGGGCCTGACCCTGTTCGCCAGCCTCGCCGCCGGTTTCCTGCCCGCCTGGCGCGCCATGCAGGTCACCCCGGCCATCCAGCTCAAGTCGCAGTAAGCACCCGAACGAGGACTCCCATGGACATCCGCCCCATCCTCAGCACGCTGCGCCGGCACAAGACCGCCGCTGCCCTGATCGTGCTGGAAGTCGCACTGACCTGCGCCATCGTCTGCAACGCGCTGTTCCTGGTCAGCCAGCGCGTGGAAAAGATCAGCATGCCCAGCGGCATCGCCGAGAGCGAACTGGTAATGCTGCGCGTCAGTGGCATCGGCAAGCAGACCGACGCCATGGCCCGCACCCGCGAGGACCTGGCATCGCTGCGTGCGATTCCCGGCGTCAGCAACGTCACGATCATCAACCAGATCCCCTTCCGCAACGGTTCCTCCAGCAGCAGCATCTCGCGCGTGATCGACCAGGAACGGCCGACCACCAACGCCTCGATGTACACCCTGTCCGAGAACGGGCTGGCGACGATGGGCATCAATCTGATCGCCGGCCGCGATTTCCTGCCCGACGAGTACCAGAACTTCGAAGACGTCAGCAAGGGCGGCGCCAAGGAAAAGGCCATCCCGGTCATCCTCACCCAGGCCACCGCCGCCAAGATGGAGCCCAATGGCAGTGCGCTGGGCAAGACCTATTACATGGGCAAGCAGTCGCTGCACGTGGTCGGCATCGTCGACACGCTCAGCACGCCCAATGGCTGGAATGACAACTGGACCAACTCGATGCTGCTGCCGATCCGCCGCACCTTCGACGACGGTGGCACCTACATCCTGCGCACCTCGCCCGAACGCCGCCAGGACGTGCTCGACGCCGGTGCCGCCGCGCTGGAACGCAACGACCCGAACCGGCTGATGCGCGACAAGCTGACCTATGAAGACCAGCGCAAGGACTTCTTCAAGAACGACCGCGCGATGGTCGGCCTGCTGATCACCGTCAGCATCTCGCTGCTGGTGGTCACCGCGCTGGGCATCATCGGCCTGGCCAGCTTCTGGGTGCAGCAGCGCAGCAAGCAGATCGGCATCCGCCGTGCGCTGGGCGCCACTCGCGGGCAGATCCTGCGCTACTTCCAGACCGAGAACTTCCTGCTGGCCACGCTGGGCATCGTGCTGGGCATGCTGGCGGCGTACGCGATCAACCTGGCGTTGATGAACCTGTACGAGCTGCCGCGCATGCCGCTGTACTACCTGCCGCTGGGTGCGCTGCTGCTGTGGGTGCTGGGCCAGATCGCGGTGTTCGGTCCGGCCCGGCGTGCGGCGGCGGTACCGCCTGCGGTCGCCACGCGGGGCGCGTGAGATGCGTGCCTGCGCGATGTGCCTGATCCTGCTTCTGCCACTGCCGGCGCTGGCCGGTGGTGGCAGCGCACAGACGCTGGAATGGCGCCAGGATGGAGCGCGGCTGTCGCTGCGCTCGACCGAAGGGCAAGTGCATGTGGAGGCCGCCAGCCCGGAAGCACGCTTCGGCGTGCGCAGCGGTGATCGCATCCTCCGCGTGGACGACACGGCGGTGCGCCGGGTCGAACACCTTGCCGTGGCCCTGCGCCATTCCAACGCAGCCACCGCCTACCTGTTGCTGCGCCGCGACAGACGCGAACTGACGGTGGCGGTCGACGCGGCGGCCTGGCGCCAGGCGCTGGACGCGCCACCGCCACCAGCGCCGCCAGCGCCCCCGGCCCGGCCCCAGCGCTGAGCGAGGGTCGCTCCTGCACAGCCACGGGTTTGGCTATGCTTGATGGGTGGCGCCGGGCTCTCCCGGTGCGTGGACACGAACGGCTCCATCGGCGCCGCCCATCCCTTTCTGCAGAACCGCTTGATGCCCGCGATCCTGATCATCGACGACAACGCCAGCGTGGGCACCGCGCTGGACGTGCTGTTCTCCCTGCACGACATCGACACCCTGCAGGCGCAGACGCCCGCAGACGGGTTGGCTCTGCTCGAATCACAGCCGGTCGACCTGGTCATCCAGGACATGAATTTCAGCGAGGACACCACTTCCGGTGAGGAGGGCGAGGCCCTGTTCGCACAGATCCGTGCGCGCCACCCTGACCTGCCGGTGATCCTGCTGACCGCCTGGACCCACCTGAGCAGTGCGGTGGACCTGGTCAAGGCCGGTGCCGCCGACTACCTGGCCAAGCCCTGGGACGACCGCAAGCTGATGACCACGGTCAACAACCTGCTGGAACTGTCCGAGGCACGCCGCGAGCTGGACCGCCGGCGCACGCGTGAACTGCGCCAGCGCAATGCGCTGGAAGCGAAGTACGACCTGTGCGGTGCAGTGGTCGCCGATCCGGCCAGCGAGCGTGTGGTCACCCTGGCCTGTCAGGTTGCACGCTCGGAACTGCCGGTGCTGATCACCGGCCCCAACGGCGCCGGCAAGGAAAAGATCGCGCAGATCATCCAGGCCAATTCACTGGTGGCCAAGGGTCCGTTCGTGGCGGTCAACTGCGGCGCGCTGCCCTCGGAACTGATCGAAGCCGAGCTGTTCGGTGCCGAAGCCGGTGCATATACCGGCGCCAACAAGGCACGCGAAGGCAAATTCGAAGCCGCCGATGGTGGCACCCTCTTCCTGGATGAGATCGGAAACCTGTCGCTGGGCGGGCAGATGAAACTGCTGCGTGTGCTGGAAACCGGCCGCTTCGAGCGCCTGGGCTCCAACCGCGAACGCCAGGTCAAGGTCCGCGTGGTCAGCGCGACCAATGCCGACCTGCCGGCGATGATCCGCGACGGCACCTTCCGCGAAGACCTCTATTACCGCCTCAATACGGTGGAACTGGTGCTGCCGCCGCTGGCCGAACGACCGGGCGACATCGTGCCGCTGGCCGAGCGCTTCCTGGCCGCCGGCAAACCGCTGTCCAGCGCGGCCACCGCAGCGCTGCAGCGGCATCCGTGGCCGGGCAACGTGCGCGAACTGCGCAACGTGATCCAGCGTGCCGAACTGCTGGCCACCGGCAACCGTATCGAAGTGGGCGATCTCAACCTGCCGCGCGCAGCCGTCGCACCGCGACCCGCACCCAGCGCAGGCAATGATCCCGACCGCGCACGCATCGAGGATGTACTGGCGCGCAACCATGGCGTCATCGCCCAGGCCGCCGCCGAGCTTGGCCTGAGCCGCCAGGCGCTGTACCGGCGCATGGACCGCCACGGTATTCCACGCGAATGAAACGACGCTCGTTCACTTTCCGCCTGTTCCTGCGCCTGCTGCCGGTGTTGGCACTGGCGGCGGCACTGCCGTGGCTGCTGGCCTACTGGATGGACCATGGTTGGGTGGTGACCACGGTATCGGCGCTGATCCTGCTGTCGCTGATGTGGTGGACCCTGCGCCGCGCGACGGCGCCGGTACGCTCGCTGATGCGTGCGCTGGCGGGTACCACCAGCAGTTATCGCGACGGCGAATACAACTTCGGCGTGCACTGGCCTGGGAACGACGAGCTGGGCGATCTGGTGCAGGCCCACCGCGAGCTGGGCGACGTACTGCGCGCGCAGCGACAGGGACTGGTGCAACGCGAGCTGCTGCTGGACACCATGGTGCAGAACACACCGGTGGCGATGCTGCTGATCGCCTCCGGCGGTGATGGCGTGGCCCGCGTGGTGTTCTCAAACCTGGCGGCGCGCAAGCTGCTGCACGGCGGCTGGAAGCTGGAAGGCCAGCGCCTGGAAGACGTTCTGGAACAGGTGCCGGTGGAACTGCGCGATGCCATCGCCCGTGGCGGTGACAGCCTGTTCGCGGTACATGCCGATGGCGAAGACGGCGACGAGGACGATGAGCAGGTCTACCACCTCTCGCGCCGCGCGTTCCAGCTCAACGGCCGCCCGCACGACCTGTTGCTGGTGCGGCTGCTGACGGCTGAACTGCGCCGCCAGGAAGTGCAGACCTGGAAGAAGGTGATCCGGGTGATCAGCCACGAGCTCAACAACTCCCTTGCGCCGATCGCTTCGCTCGCCCATTCCGGCGGCGTGCTGGTGCAGCGCGAGCGCTTCGACCGGCTGCCCGAGATCTTCACCACCATCGAGGACCGCGCGCGCCATCTGGAAGGCTTCATCCGCGGCTATGCACGCTTTGCCAAGCTGCCGCAGCCGCAGCTGCAGACCGTGCACTGGGCACCGTTCCTGTCCAGCCTGCGCCAGCAGATTCCGTTCGGCATGGATCGCGAGCCGGACGAGGCGCTGAGCAGCCGCATCGACATCGCGCAGTTCGGGCAGGCGTTGTTGAACCTGCTCAAGAACGCACATGAAGCGTGCGCCGAAGCCGATCCACCCAACGATGACGTGCAGGTGCAGCTGACGCGGCTGCCGCAGTGGCTGCGCCTGGACGTGCTGGATCGTGGCAAAGGCATGAACGAACAGGTGCTGCAGAACGCACTGATGCCGTTCTATTCGACCAAGCGCAACGGCACCGGGCTGGGGCTGGCGCTGACGCGCGAGATCGTGGAGGCACACGGCGGGCGCGTGTCACTGCAGAATCGCGGCGATGGTGGATTGTGCGTGTCGATCCTGCTGCCGGTGGGTTGAGCGGGTCGATCGGGGCTGCCGGTAGTCGCCCCCTGGTCGGCCAGTCAGTAGATCCACGCCATGCGTGGATATGCCGACCAAGGTCGGCAGCTACCAGGCGCGCCGCATCGCGACCCGCAGATGCATCGGAAACCCGAGCGCGGCCTCTTCGGCCATCACCGACTGCAGTCCGGCTCCCCACTCCGCCTCCGGCACGGCGGCGAACCCTTCGCTGGCATAGAAGCCCGCATTCCACGGCACGTCGGACAACGTGGACAGCACCGCCGAGCGATAGCCTTCCACCCGGGCCTGCACCAATGCGTGGCGCAACAACGCGCGCCCAAGACCTTGCCGCGCATGCGCAGGATCCACATCCATCTGCAACACGTGGAACTCACCCGCCAGTTCGCCGGCAAGCAGATAGCCGGCGATGCCACCGTCAGCCGCGTCCACCACCCACAGCTGCCGGCGCTCGAGGCCCTCCTGTAATGTCGCCAGGTCCAGGCCATGCCCGGCGAACACCGGATAGGCCTCATGGCCCTTCAACAGCTCGCCGGCGCGCTGCTCGATGCCGGGCAGCACACCGAGTTCTTCGGCGCGAGGAAGGCGGGGCTCAGGACTTCTTGAGCGGGCGCTTCCAGCCATCGATGGTTTCCTGTCGTGCACGCGCCAGTGTCAGCTTGCCATCCGGCGCGTTGCGGGTGATGACCGAACCGGCGGCAATGGTCGCCCCGTCGCCAATGGTCACCGGCGCTACCAGCGAACTGTTGGAGCCGATGAACGCGTTGTCGCCGATGGTGGTGGTCGACTTGTTCACGCCATCGTAGTTGCAGGTGATGGTGCCGGCGCCGATGTTCACCTTGCTGCCGATCACCGCATCGCCCAGGTAGGTGAGGTGATTGGCCTTGCTGCCCACACCCAGCGTGACCTTCTTGGTCTCGACGAAGTTGCCGACGTGCACGCCATCGGCCAGCACGGTGCCCGGGCGCAGCCGCGCGAACGGGCCGATCTGCGCAGCGCCTTCGGTGACCACGCCTTCCAGATCGCAATGCGCGCGCACCTCGGTGCCCGGCCCGAGGTTGACGTCCTTCAGGCGGTTGAACGGGCCGACGGTGACGCCGTCACCGAGCACGATGTTGCCTTCCAGCACCACGTCGACATCGATCAGCACGTCGCTGCCGACGGTGACGGTGCCGCGGATGTCCAGCCGTGCCGGGTCGCGCACGCGCGCGCCCTGCGCGCACAGCGCACGCACCGCGCGACGCTGCCAGGCACGCTCCAGCTGCGACAGCTGCCAGGGGTCGTTTGCACCTTCGGCCTCCTGCGCATCGGCCACCAGCGCCATTTCGGCCGGTGTGTACTCGTGCGCGGCAAAAGCAAAGACATCGGTGAGGTAGTACTCGCCCTGTGCGTTGCTGTTCGACAGCTGCGACAGCCAGCGGCGCAGCGCGGTCGATTCCGCGGCGATGATGCCGGTGTTGATCGTACGCACGCGCAGCTGGTCATCGGTGGCGTCCTTCTGCTCGATGATCGCGCCGACCTTACCCTCGGCATCGCGCAGCACGCGGCCATAGCCGGTCGGGTCATCCACCTCGGCCACAAGTACCGCCAGCCGGCCCGGCTGCGCCAGAAGGTCGCGCAGGGTCTGCGCACGGATCAGCGGCACATCGCCGTACAGGACCAGCACCTGCGCCAGGTCGGGAACCTGGGGCATCGCCTGCGCCACCGCGTGGCCGGTGCCGAGCTGTTGCGCCTGCTCGGCCCATTGCAGGTCGGGCTGTCCGGCGAAGTACTGACGCACCGCCTCACCGCCATGGCCATGGACCACGTGTATCGCCGTCGGCTGGAGCTCACGGGCCGCATCGATCACGTGCGCCAGCATCGGCTTGCCCGCGATCGGCTGCAGCACCTTCGGCAGCACCGACTTCATGCGCTTGCCAGCGCCGGCGGCGAGGATGATGACGTGCAGGGGTTGGGTCATGGGAACGGCAGTCCGTGGTTCGTTGCCGATGATTCTAGAGCGTGCGCCGTTAACATGGGCATCCCTCCCCCTTCGCCATGCCGATGAGCCTCATCCGCCAGGGAAGCGCCTACCTCGTCATCGGGCTCGTGCAGCTGCTGCTCGACTGGCTCGTGTTCGTGGCCGCCACCGCGCTGGGCATGCCAGTGGCGCCGGCCAACGTCGCCGGGCGCCTGGCCGGCATGCTGCTGGGCTTCTGGCTCAACGGCCGCTACACCTTCGCCGAGGCGGGCGCACACAGGCTGGGCTGGAAGCGCTTTGCCCGCTTCTTCGGGCTGTGGCTGCTGATGACCGCGGCAAGCACGCTGCTGGTGAGCCTGGTCGATCACGCGCTCGGCCTGCAGTACACCTGGCTGGCCAAGCCGCTGGTGGAAGGTGCGCTGGCCTTCGTGTCGTTCCTGCTGATGCGCTACGTGGTGTATCGCTGAGACCGCGCCAGGATCTGGAAGCGGAACCGGAACGGTAGAGTCGACTGTTGGTCGACTGCTCTTCCGTGAGGTCGCGAAAGTCCCGCGCTGCGCGCGGTAGTCGACTGACAGTCGACTCTACCCGGCAACCCAAACAAAAACGCCGGCACAAGGCCGGCGTTTTCGTGGATGCAGCGCGTGAACCTCAGTGCTTGAGGGTCTTGCGCAGGCGTTCCAGGGCCTGCAGCTGGACAACGGCTTCGGCCAGCTTCTGCTGGGCTTCGGCCACTTCCATGGCTTCACCGCGGTTGGCCAGGATGCGCTCGGCTTCTTCCTTGGCCTTGCGGACCGAGGCTTCGTCGATGTCCTGCGCGCGGATCGCGGTGTCGGCCAGCACGGTCACCACCTGCGGCTGAACTTCCAGGATGCCGCCGGAAATGGCGAAATCCAGCTGCTCGCCGTTCGGCGTGGTCACCACCACCTTGCCCGGCTTCAGGCGGGTGATCAGCGGCGCGTGCTTGGGCGCGATGCCCAGTTCGCCCAGCTCACCGGTGGCCACGACCAGGGTCGCTTCGCCACGGAAGATTTCCTGCTCGGCGCTGACGATGTCGCAACGGATCGTGCTCATGCAAATCTCTTCGCTGTTCGCGGCGGCGCAATGCCACCGTGGGAGTCCACCGGCGCGGGCGGTTGCCCGGCGCCGGCGTCAGGTCGGGCAGGATCGCTCCCGCCCGCCCCGGATCAGGCCTTCTCGGCCATCTTCTTGGCCTTCTCGACCGCTTCTTCGATGCCGCCGACCATGTAG
This sequence comes from Stenotrophomonas maltophilia group sp. Smal32, assembly GCF_030237085.1. Lineage (NCBI taxonomy): Bacteria > Pseudomonadati > Pseudomonadota > Gammaproteobacteria > Lysobacterales > Lysobacteraceae > Stenotrophomonas > Stenotrophomonas maltophilia group sp. Smal32. The sequence goes on along the minus strand of NZ_JASJSI010000039.1, from coordinate 13,668 downwards.
AACGCCTGCTCCGGCAGGTGGTCGTACTCGCCATCGACGATGGCCTTGAAGCCACGGATGGTGTCCTTCAGAGGCACGTACTTGCCCGGCGAACCGGTGAACACTTCGGCCACGTGGAACGGCTGGCTGAAGAAGCGCTCGATCTTACGGGCGCGCGACACGGCCTGCTTGTCCTCTTCGGACAGTTCGTCCATGCCCAGGATCGCGATGATGTCCTTCAGTTCCTTGTACTTCTGCAGGGTCTGCTGGACGCGCTGGGCGGTGTCGTAGTGCTCGTGGCCGATGACCAGCGGATCCATCTGGCGGCTGGTGGAGTCCAGCGGATCGACGGCCGGGTAGATACCCAGCGAGGCGATCGAACGCGACAGGGTGACGGTCGAGTCCAGGTGGGCGAAGGTGGTCGCCGGCGACGGGTCGGTCAGGTCGTCCGCGGGAACGTAGACGGCCTGGATCGAGGTGATCGAGCCATTCTTGGTCGAGGTGATGCGCTCCTGCAGGACGCCCATTTCCTCGGCCAGGGTCGGCTGGTAACCCACGGCGGACGGCATGCGGCCCAGCAGTGCCGACACTTCGGTACCGGCCAGGGTGTAGCGGTAGATGTTGTCGACGAACAGCAGGACGTCCTTACCCTTGCCGTTTTCGTCCTTCTCGTCGCGGAAGTACTCGGCCATGGTCAGGCCGGTCAGGGCGACGCGCAGACGGTTGCCCGGCGGCTCGTTCATCTGGCCGTACACCATCGCCACCTTGTCGAGGACGTTGGAGTCCTTCATTTCGTGGTAGAAGTCGTTGCCCTCACGGGTACGCTCACCCACGCCGGCGAACACGGACAGACCGCTGTGCGCCTTGGCGATGTTGTTGATCAGCTCCATCATGTTGACGGTCTTGCCGACGCCGGCGCCGCCGAACAGGCCGACCTTGCCGCCCTTGGCGAACGGGCACATCAGGTCGATGACCTTGATGCCGGTTTCCAGCAGCTCGGTGGCCGGGGACTGGTCTTCGTACGACGGCGCCGCACGGTGGATTTCCCAGTTGTCGCTGGCAGCCACCGGGCCGGCTTCGTCGATCGGACGGCCGAGCACGTCCATGATGCGGCCCAGGGTGCCGGCGCCGACCGGCACCGAGATGCCACGACCGGTGTTGGTGGCGACCAGGTTGCGCTTCAGGCCGTCGGTGGAACCGAGGGCGATGGTACGCACCACGCCGTCGCCCAGCTGCTGCTGGACTTCAAGGGTGATTTCGGTGTTGTCGACCTTCAGCGCGTCGTACACCTTCGGCACCGACTCACGCGGGAATTCGACGTCGACGACCGCGCCGATGATCTGAACGATCTTGCCCTGACTCATTGCTGCATCCTCTAAATGTGTGCTTTGAACGAACGCGGTCAGACTGCTGCCGCGCCGCCGACGATTTCGGAGATTTCCTGGGTGATCGCTGCCTGGCGCGCCTTGTTGTAGACGAGCTGCAGGGTGCCGATCAGCTTGTTGGCGTTGTCGCTCGCCGCCTTCATCGCAACCATGCGTGCTGCATGCTCGGAGGCGACGTTTTCCAGCAGTGCCTGGTACACCAGCGACTCGATGTAACGCGTCATCACGTGCTCCAGCACGGTCGCGGCATCGGGTTCGTACAGGTAATCCCAGTCGTGGTGAGCGACCTGCTTCTCAGCCGGCGGCAGCGGCAGCAGCTGATCGAAGCTGGCCTTCTGCGTCATGGTGTTCACGAAGCGGTTGTAGACCAGGTACACGCGGTCGACCTTGCCTTCGGTGAAGGCGTCGAGCATGACCTTGATCACACCGATCAGCGATTCCAGCTTCGGCACGTCGCCGATGTGGGTCACGCTGCCGACCATGTTGACCTTCACGCGTCGGAAGAAGGTCGATGCCTTCTGGCCGATGGTCACCAGGTCCACTTCAGCACCCTTGTCCTGCCATGCCTTGGCTTCGCCCAGCATCTTGCGGAACAGGTTGTTGTTCAGGCCGCCGGCCAGGCCGCGATCGGAGGAGATCACGATGAAACCGACCCGCTTGACCTGCTCGCGCTCGACCAGGAACGGATGCTGGTAGTCGGTGCTGGCCTGGGCCAGATGACCGATCACCTGCTTCATCGCCTGCGCGTACGGACGCGAGGTCTTCATCCGATCCTGCGCCTTGCGGATCTTGGAGGCCGAGACCATTTCCAGGGCGCGCGTCACCTTGCGGGTGTTCTGCACGCTCTTGATCTTGGTTTTGATTTCGCGTCCGCTTGCCATCTCTTGTTTCCCGTGGCGCGGGGCTGATGCCCCGCGTTGTTCAACCGTTTGTCATCTGGTCCAGCGGAGCCAGCGGCTCCGCTCTACAGGACCGCGATTACCAGCTGCCGGTGGTCTTGAACTCGGCGATGCCCTTCTTGAAGGCACCTTCGATGTCGTTGTCCCAACCGCCGGTGGCGTTGACCTTGCTGATCAGCTCGCCCTGGGTGTTGGCGAAGTGGGCGTGCAGGCCTTCTTCGAACGCCAGCAGCTTGTTGACCGGCACGTCGTCGAGGTAACCCTCGTTGACGGCGTAGATCGACAGCGCCTGGTTGGCGATCGACATCGGCGCGTACTGCTTCTGCTTCATCAGCTCGGTGACGCGCTGGCCACGCTCCAGCTGCTTGCGGGTCGCTTCGTCCAGGTCCGAGGCGAACTGCGCGAACGCAGCCAGCTCGCGGTACTGGGCCAGCGAGATACGGATGCCGCCCGACAGCTTCTTGATGATCTTGGTCTGGGCCGAGCCACCGACGCGCGACACCGAGATACCCGCGTTCACGGCCGGGCGGATGCCGGCGTTGAACAGGTCGGTTTCCAGGAAGATCTGGCCGTCGGTGATCGAGATCACGTTGGTCGGAACGAAGGCGGACACGTCGCCGGCCTGGGTTTCGATGATCGGCAGCGCGGTCAGCGAACCGGTCTTGCCGGTGACCTTGCCTTCGGTGAACTTCTCGACGTACTCCTCGGACACGCGGGCTGCGCGCTCAAGCAGACGGGAGTGCAGGTAGAACACGTCACCCGGGTAGGCTTCACGGCCCGGCGGGCGCTTCAGCAGCAGCGAGATCTGGCGGTAGGCGACGGCCTGCTTGGACAGATCGTCGTACACGATCAGCGCGTCTTCGCCGCGGTCCATGAAGTACTCACCCATGGTGCAGCCCGAGTAGGCGCTGATGTACTGCATGGCAGCCGATTCGGAAGCGGTCGCGGCCACCACGATGGTGTGGGCCAGCGCGCCGTTCTCTTCCAGCTTGCGCACGATGTTGGCGATGGTCGAAGCCTTCTGGCCGATCGCAACGTACACGCACTTGATGCCGGTGCCCTTCTGGTTGATCACCGCATCGATCGCCATCGCGGTCTTGCCGGTCTGGCGGTCGCCGATGATCAGCTCGCGCTGGCCACGGCCGATCGGGATCATCGAGTCGACCGACTTGTAACCCGTCTGCACCGGCTGGTCGACCGACTTGCGCCAGATCACGCCCGGAGCAACGCGCTCCACCGGAGCGGTCAGGTCGGTGCCCAGCGGGCCCTTGCCGTCGATCGGCTCGCCCAGCGCGTTCACGACGCGGCCCAGCAGTTCCGGACCGACCGGCACTTCCAGGATGCGGCCGGTGGTCTTGGCGACGTCACCTTCGCGCAGGTGCTCGTAGTCACCCAGGACCACGGCGCCGACCGAGTCGCGCTCCAGGTTCAGGGCCAGTGCGAAGGTGTTGTTCGGCAGTTCGATCATTTCGCCCTGCATCACGTCGGCCAGACCGAAGATGCGCACGATGCCGTCGGACACGCTGGTCACGGTGCCTTCGTTGCGCGATTCCGCGGCCAGCTTGACCTTCTCGATGCGGTTCTTGATCAGTTCGCTGATTTCGGAGGGGTTGAGCGTGGTTGCCATCGTCAAGTCCTAGTGCCGGCAGCGGGGCCGGACGTTAAATGAATTCAGTTAGCGAGCGCGGTCTGCAGACGGGCCAGCTTGCCCTTCAGCGAACCATCGATGACCACGTCGCCGGCGTCGATCACGGCGCCGCCGATCAGCGAGGCATCGACCGCGGTGGTCACGTCGACCTCGCGGTTGAAGCGCTTGCGCAGCGCGACCTTGATCGCGTCCAGTTCACCGGCCGACAGTTCGGCGGCCGAGGTGACGGTGGCCTTGACCACGTGCTCGGCTTCGGCGCGCAGGGCGTCGAACATGCCGGAGATTTCCGGCAGCAGCGGCAGACGATGCGATTCGGCCAGGATGGCCAGGAAGCGCGAGTAGGTCTCGCCGTGCGACACCGGCGCCAGCAGGGCGACGGCGTCGTCACGACCCAGCTCCGGGTTGGCGAGCAGGGCCGCCACGCGCGGGTCGGCGGCGACGTGGGCGGAGAACGCCAGGGCGTCCGACCACGGCGCGAACGCGCCTTCGTCGCGCGCGGTCGCGAACGCGGCGCGGGCGTACGGGCGGGCAAGCGTGAGGGCCTGGCTCATCCTTAGATCTCCGAGGCCAGCTCGTCGAGCAGCGCCTTGTGGGCGTTGGCGTCGATTTCGCGCTTGAGCAGCTTTTCGGCACCGGTCACGGCCAGCGCGGACACCTGCTTGCGCAGATCTTCACGGGCACGGTTGGCGGCGGCGTCGATTTCAGCCTGGGCCAGTTCCTTCTGACGGGTGGCTTCGGTGATCGCTTCGTTGCGGGCAGCATCGACGATCTGGTTGGCACGTGCGTGGGCCTGATCGATGATCTCGTTGGCCTTGGTGCGTGCTTCCTTCAGCGCTTCGTTGACCTTCTCCTGCGCCTGGGCCAGATCTTTCTGGCTGCGGTCGGCAGCAGCGAGGCCTTCAGCAATCTTCTGCTGGCGCTCTTCGATCGCGTTCATCAGCGGCGGCCAGATCTTGGTCGCGATGATCCAGATCAGACCAGCGAAGGCCAGCGCCTGCGCAAGAAGGGTGAAATTGATATTCATGGTTAGCTCGATCGCTGGTTTCGGGGTGGACGCGCCGCCGTAGCGGCGCATCCGGCCTTCATCCGAAACCGGGTGCATCAGCACCCGGTCGTCTCAAACCGCTGTATCAGCCGGCCAGAGCCTTGGTGACGGCGCCAGCGAAGGCAGCCGACAGCGGGTTGGCGAAGGCCAGCAGCAGGCCGACGGCGACCGAGATGATGAACGCGGCGTCGATCAGGCCGGCGGTGATGAACATGCGGACCTGCAGGACCGGGATCAGTTCCGGCTGGCGGGCGGCCGACTCCAGGAACTTACCAGCCATGATGGCCAGACCCAGACCGGCGCCCAGCGCGGCCAGGCCGATCATGATGCCGACGGCAAGGGCGGTGGAGCTCTGAATCTGCGCGAAGTTGGTCAGGACGGCGAAGTACATGGTTATCTCCAGGAACTTAAGTTGCTAAGGGTGATGAAACGGATGAAGGTTGAAACGCGTTGAAGCTTGAAACTCAGTGAGCGTCTTCCGACAGGCTCAGGTACACGATCGACAGCATCATGAAGATGAAGGCCTGCAGCGGGATCACCAGCAAGTGGAACAGCATCCAGCCGAGGCCGAACACACCACCGGCAATGGCACCGAAGAAACCGGCACCACCCAGCACCCAGATCAGCAGGAACACGATTTCGCCGCCGAACATGTTGCCGAACAGTCGCATCGCCAGCGAGATCGGCTTGCTCAGCCACTCGACGATGTTGAGGATCAGGTTGAACGGCATCATCCACTTGCCGAACGGCGCCGTCAGGAATTCCTTGATGAAGCCGCCAAGGCCCTTCGACTTCAGTGCGAAGAACAGCATCAGGAAGAACACGCTGATGGCCATGCCCAGGGTGGCATTGACGTCAGCGGTCGGGACCGGCTTCCAGTAGTGCACGCCCACCCATTCCAGCGGCTTGGCGATGAAATCGGCCGGGATCATCTTCAGCAGATTCATCAGCAGAATCCAGAAGAAGATGGTGATGGCGATCGGCGTGACCAGCTTGCTCTTGCCGTGGTAGGTGTCCTTGGCCTGGCGGTCGACGAACTCCAGGCAGATTTCCACGAAGGCCTGCCACTTGCCCGGCACACCGGCGGTGGCCTTGCGGGTGCCCAGCCAGAACGCGACAACGATCACCAGGCCCATCAGGACCGCGGTGAGGAAGGTATCGACGTGGATATGCCAGAACATACCCTCACCCTTGCCGACCGGCGCGGTCAGGTTGTGCAGGTGATGCTGGATGTAGCTGGTAGGGGTTAGAGCCTCGCCCGCCATGTGTCCGGAACCTTCAGTTAATTGAATTCTGTCAACGCCTGGCCATCGCCAGGACCTGGAACATCAAGCCGACGGCGATACCGGCCAACAGCGCCAATGCAGGCAGCTTGAAGACCAGGAACCCCACCAGCAGGACGCCGAAAACCACGACCCACTTGGCTACGATCGCAATGATCAGGCGAGCCATCGCCGATCCTGCTGCCACCGCTCCCCCGCCCAGTGCCATCCGCGCCGCCACCCAGCCACCGGCCGAAATGGCCACACCGGACGCCAGCGCGCCGAGGGCGTATTTCGGACCCACCAGCAGGAAGGCCAGGGCCAGGACAGCGACCGCGGCCAGCGGGTAGACCGCGGCGCGCAGCATCAGTCGCCGACCCGCATCAACGGAGTTCAGCACAGGACGTCCCGCGTGGTTGCAAGTGGAGGGCTGAGGCGGCTACAGCAGGGGGGCCTCATCGAGCCGCCAAATTATAGCAATGGGACAATTTGCGAGACAACCGCTGCCTGTTCATCCCGGGAAGCCGCAAGTTGCGGTAACGGTTACATTTTTGCGTGCCACCCGGGGGACAATGACGTCCGTATGATGCTGCGGCGCAATATTGAACTTTGGTCGCATCCGGCGGAACTTTCGCCCAACGCACCGGTCCGATCTTTCGACCTGCCTGCAGCAACCTCGTCGACGCTCCGCCCCGCAGGTCCCACGATGGCCCCGAAGCCCGGCTCCGGGGCCATCTTTTTGCATCGTGGCGACAGCGCTGAACCGTGCACATCGCGTGGACCATACGTTCACGGATGGTGGACGCGCCTGTCCGGCACAGTGGATTTCATTCTGATGAACCACTGCAAGGACTCTTCGATGCGCTCCGTTCCCACCCTGCTCGCCCTCTCCCTGCTTGCCGCCGGCGCTTCGTTCGCCACTGCCGCCCACGCCGCCGAAGGCGATGATCGCTTCGCCCTGCGCCTGGGTGCGATGAACATCGACTCGGACAATACCCTGCGTGGCAAGACCAACGTCGCCGGCCAGGACATCGGCTTCTCGGAGGACTTCAAGCTGGGGGGCAAGGAATGGGAGCCGCGCATCGACGGCATGTTCCGCATCAGCAACCGCCAGCGCCTGCTGTTCAACTACTTCAAGTACGACAAGGACCGTCGCGAGACCCTCGGCCAGGACATTTCCTTCGGTGACGTCAACGTGCCGTCCGGCAGCTTCGTCAAGGGCGAGCTGAAGTACCAGGTGGCCAGCCTGGTCTATGACTACTCGGTGGTGGACACCGACACCTTCGATCTCGGCCTGCAGCTGGGTGCCGAGTACGCCAAGGTCAGCACCAAGGCATACGCGGATCTGGGCACCGTCTACGAAGGCCAGTTCCTCAACGAAAAGACCGACGGCGTAGCACCGGTGGTCGGCGCACGACTGAGCTTCACTCCGTCGGAGAAGTGGATGATCACGCTGCAGGGCCAGTACCTCAACACGCGCTGGGGCAGCTTCGACGACTACAAGGGCGACCTGAGCCGCGCCAACGCCATCGTCGACTACCGCTTCACCAGGAACTTCGGCGTGTTCGCCGGCTACGACTGGTTCAAGCTCGATGCGGACAAGAAGGGCAGCGACGGCACCATCGGCCTGAAGCAGGAATTCAAGGGCCCGGTGGCAGGCGTCAGCTTCGTGTTCTGATCCCCCGCTCCTTCCACACGCTCTCTCCTGGCGCGGCCTCCTGAACATCGGGGCCGCGCTTTTTTGTTTGCGACGCGGAGCTATGGGTAGAGTCGACTGTTAGTCGACTGCTTTCAGTCGTGATGCGGAAGAACCCGCGCTGCGCGCGCAAGTCGACTAACAGTCGACTCTACCGAAGCTGGGCATCACGGCGGCTGTTGCAGTGGCCCGGACCCTCGCGATGACAACAGCCGAAGATATTCCTGCAGCCAACAAAAAAACCCCGGCAGGAACCGGGGCTTTTCGTTTGGAACGGCGCGGGCGCCCTACTTCTTCTTCGGCATGTACAGATCGGTGATCGTGCCGTCGTAGATTTCCGAGGCCATCGCCACCGATTCGCTCAGCGTCGGGTGCGCGTGGATGGTGTGGCCGATGTCTTCGGCTTCCGCACCCATCTCGATGGCCAGGCCGATCTCGGCCAGCAGGTCGCCGGCATGCACGCCAACGATCGCGCCACCGATGATGCGGTGGGTCTCTTCGTCGAAGATCAGCTTGGTGAAGCCTTCGGTACGGCCGATGCCGATCGCGCGGCCGCTGGCGGCCCACGGGAACTTGGCCACGCCCACCTTCAGGCCCTTGGCCTTGGCTTCGGTCTCGGTCACGCCGACCCAGGCGATTTCCGGGTTGGTATAGGCCACCGACGGAATCACGCGCGCCACCCACTCCTTCTTGTGGCCGGCAGCCACTTCAGCGGCCAGCTTGCCCTCGTGCGTGGCCTTGTGCGCCAGCATCGGGTTGCCGACGATGTCGCCGATGGCAAAGATGTGCGGCACGTTGGTGCGCATCTGACGGTCAACCGGAATGAAGCCACGGTCGGTGACCTGCACGCCGGCCTTCTCGGCATCGATCTTCTTGCCGTTCGGCGAGCGGCCCACGGCCACCAGCACACGGTCGAAGGTGCCCTGCGCCAACGCAGGCGCCTGGCCTTCCTCGGCGGCTTCGAAGGTGACGGTGATGCCCTTGGCATCGGCGGTGACGCCCGAGGCCTTGGTCTTCAGGTGCACGTCGATGCCCTGCTTCTTCAGGCGGTCGGCCAGCGGCTTGACCAGGTCCTTGTCGGCGCCCGGCATCAGCTGGTCCATGAACTCGACCACGGTGACCTTGCTGCCCAGCGCGCCATACACGGTGGCCATTTCCAGGCCGATGATGCCGCCGCCGACGACCAGCAGCGAGGCCGGCACGTCGGCCAGCTCCAGCGCGTCGGTGGAATCCATCACGCGCTTGTCGTCCCACGGGAAGTTCGGCAGCTTCACCGCCTGCGAACCGGCGGCGATGATGCACTTCTGGAAGCGCAGCAGCTGGGTGCTGCCGTCAGCGGCGGTGATTTCCAGCTCGTTGGCGGAAACGAACTTGCCCACGCCCTGCACACTGCGGACCTTGCGCTGCTTGGCCATGCCGGCCAGGCCCTTGGTCAGCTGGTTGACGACCTTTTCCTTGTACTGGCGCAGCTTGTCCAGGGTGATGGTCGGCTTGCCGAACTCGACGCCGAAATCACCGGCGTGGGCGACTTCGTCGATCACCGCGGCGGCATGCAGCAGCGCCTTTGACGGGATGCAGCCGACATTGAGGCAGACGCCGCCGAGGCTGGCGTAGCGCTCGACGAGCACCGTATCCAGGCCGACGTCGGCGGCGCGGAAGGCGGCGGTGTAGCCGCCCGGGCCCGAGCCCAGCACGACCATTTCGCATTCGATGTCGGCCGGCTTGCCGCTGGACAGCGCCGGCTTCGGTGCCGCCGGCTCGGCCGGGGCGCGGTGCGACGGAGTCACCGGCGGCTTGCTGGCCGGGGCGGCTGCAGCCGGGGCCGGCGCGGCGGCCTTGGCCGGGGCTTCGGCGGCGCCTTCGGCATCCAGCAGCACGACCACGGCGCCTTCGGACAGGGTGTCGCCCAGCTTGACCTTGATTTCCTTGACCACGCCGGCGGCCGAGGACGGCACTTCCAGGGTGGCCTTGTCCGACTCCAGGGTCACCAGGCCCTGGTCCTTCTTCACCGTGTCGCCGACGGCGACCAACACTTCAATCACCGGCACATCGCTGTAATCGCCGATGTCGGGAACCTTGACTTCAATCGTGGCCATGGTGGGTTTTCCTCGTGCCCGGCCGGCATGGCCGGCGGGCTGTCACTGCATCTGTTCACGCGGCCGCGCCAGGGGCAGCGGCCGCACGGTGGGGGCGAAGCGGTGCCTTACAGCAGCACGCGGCGCATGTCGGCCAGTACCTGCGACAGGTACGTGGTGAAGCGTGCGGCCAGGGCGCCGTCGATGACGCGGTGGTCGTAGCTCAGCGACAGCGGCAGCATCAGCTTCGGTGCGAATTCCTTGCCGTTCCAGACCGGCTGGATGGACGACTTGGAGACGCCGAGGATGGCCACTTCCGGTGCATTGACGATCGGGGTGAACGCGGTGCCACCGATGCCACCCAGCGAGCTGATCGAGAAGCAGCCGCCGCTCATGTCGGCCGGGCCAAGCTTGCCATCGCGCGCCTTCTTGGCCAGTTCGCCGGTTTCCTGCGCGATCTGCACCACGCCCTTCTTGTCCACGTCGCGGATGACCGGCACGACCAGGCCGTTCGGCGTATCGGCGGCGAAGCCGATGTGGAAGTACTTCTTCAGGGTCAGGTTTTCACCGCTGGCATCGAGCGAGGCGTTGAATTCCGGGAACTTCTTCAGCGCAGCGGCGCTGGCCTTGATCAGGAAGGCAAGCATGGTCAGCTTGATGCCGGCCTTCTCGTTTTCCTTGTTCAGCGCCACGCGCAGGCCTTCCAGATCGGTGATGTCGGCCTGTTCGAACTGGGTGACGTGCGGGATCATCGCCCAGTTGCGGGCCAGGTTGGCGCCCGAGATCTTCTTGATGCGCGACAGCGGCTGCACTTCGGTCTCGCCGAACTTGCTGAAGTCGACCTTCGGCCACGGCAGCAGGTTCAGGCCACCACCACCAGCAACGGCGCCACCGGCAGCCGCCGGCACGCCACCGCTGAGGGCGGCCTTGACGAACTTCTGCACGTCACCCTTGGTGATGCGGCCGCCCTTCTCGGTGCCGCTGATCTGCAGCAGGTCCACGCCCAGCTCGCGGGCGAACACGCGCACGGCCGGGGTGGCGTACGGCACCTTTGCCGGCAGCACGCCATCGGCGTTGAACTGCACCGGCGGGCTGGACGGAGCACCGGCCGAGGCGATCTCGCGGGCGGCCAGCTTGTCCGGCTGGGCCGGAACGGCGACCGGCTCAACCTTGGTAGCAGTCTCGGCAGCGGCCGGAGCGGCGGCCGCAGCGGCCTTGCTCGGGGCCGGCGCGGCAGCGCCTTCGGCTTCGATGATGGCGACCACATTGCCCTGCGACAGAGTGTCGCCAACCTTGACCTTGATCTCCTTGACCACACCGGCCACCGAAGACGGCACTTCCATGGTGGCCTTGTCGCTTTCCAGGGTGACCAGGCCCTGGTCCTTCTTGACCGTGTCGCCCACGGCCACCAGCACTTCGATGACCGGAATGCCGAAGTAATCGCCGATATCCGGCACCAGCGCTTCCACCGCACCGCCGCTGGCGGCCGGAGCGGCCGGCGCAGCTGCGGCCGGGGCCGGCGCACTCTGGGTAGCAGCAGCCGGGGCAGCGGCCTTGGCCGGTGCCGGCGCAGCCGCCGCCGGCTTGGCGGCTTCGCCTTCGGCCACTTCGATCAGGGCCACGACCTTGCCTTCGGACAGGCTGTCGCCGACCTTGACCTTCAGTTCCTTGACCACGCCGGCCACCGAGGACGGCACTTCCATGGTCGCCTTGTCGCTTTCCAGCGTCACCAGGCCCTGGTCCTTCTTGACCGTGTCGCCGACGGCGACAAGCACCTCGATTACCGGGATATCGCTGTAGTCACCGATATCGGGGACAAGTGCTTCCTTGATTTCGGCCATGGGGATAACTCCGGCAATCTGGTGTAGGGAAACGTCTATTGTGCGGCCAGCGGGGGCCAGCGCCAACCGTTACAGGTGTTTTCAGTACGCACGCAGCCGGGACAGGCTGTTGCCCATGGGGTGCGGCCGCGACCAGTCGGTAGCGTATTGTCCGGACGATGTCCGCTTCATGTCGCCAGCGCGTCGGCCACCGGCTGCCAGGCCACACGCAGGCGCGGCAACGACCAGGCCGCATTGGCCGGGCTGGTGGAAGGCAGCGCCATCAGCCGGGGTGGGGCCTCCAGCCATGGCAGCACCCAGCGCTGGAACGCCAGCATCGATGCACCGCCGTTGCAACCGATCAGCTCCAGCTCAGGAAGGGAGGCGATCAATGCCGGCAGCGCATTGGGTACTTCCGTGCCGCGCACGATGTGCGCATCCAGGCTGCCGCGACGTTCGCATTGGCCGATGACATCCCACAGGCCGACACCTGCCGCCTGCACTGCCTGCAACCGCTGTGCATACGGCAGGCCCGCATCAAACCCGCAGATATCAGCCATCAGCGGCCAGAAACGATTGCGTGGATGGGCGTAGTAGCGCTGCTCCTGCAATGACGCCGCGCCCGGCATCGAGCCCAGCAACAGCACCCGGCACTGCACGTTCACCTGCGCTTGCAGGCCGGTGCACAACGTTGCTTCGCTCACATCTTCTCCAACTGCATGAATGTCGGCACGCGCGGAAAACCCCATGGAAACAGGCTTTTCGCACTGCTCGCTGAACAAGGAAAACTATTTTTTAACGCGCGTCGGATTCGATTCATGTTGAGGCGACTACGGTGTGCTCGCCCCGCAACCGGGGGCCCAAAACAAGAAACACTAGGAGATACCCCCATGCGCTCCATCCGTATCCTGAGTCTCGCCCTGCTGACCTCCGCCGCCTTCGCGCCGGCCGCTTTCGCCCAGGACAGCAGCTCCACCGATACCGCTTCGGGCAAGCATTTTGCCGTGGTTGGCGGCGTCGCGCTGCTGCAGCCGAAGAATGATCCGATCGACGGCATCAAGAAGGTCGATGGCGGTCCGGCGCCGACCGTCAGCTTCAGCTACTACATCAACGACAACTGGGCCGTTGAACTGTGGGGCGCCGCCGACAAGTTCGACCACAAGGTGAAGGGCCCGAACAATGCCCGTCTGGGCAACGTCGAGCAGCAGCCGGTCGCGCTGAGCGGCCAGTACCACTTCGGCCAGGCTGACAACGTGTTCCGTCCGTTCGTGGGCGTGGGCTACTACCAGTCCAGCTTCAGCAATGAAACGCTGGCTGACGGCAGCAGCTCCGACATCCGCCTCAAGGATGCCAAGGGTGTGATCGGCACCGTCGGCGTGGACATGAACATCAACTCCACCTGGTTCGCCCGTGCCGATGCCCGCTACATGCGTTCGCGTCCGGACGTGAAGGTCGGCGGCGAGAAGATCGGCGAAGCAAAGATGGATCCGTGGACCGTCGGCTTCGGCATCGGCGCCCGCTTCTGATCCAGGCAGTACCGGCTTCATTGATGTAACGCGACGGGCCCTGCGGGGCCCGTCGTCGTTTCCGTCACCTGCGTTCCGCCTGTAGAGGCGACGGCCCCCTGCGGGGGGGGTTTTTTTGTTGGGGGGGGCCCGCGGCCCCCCCCCCCCGCGGGGGGGGGGGGGGGGGGGGGGGGGGGGGGGGGCCGGGGGGGGGGGGGGGGGGGCGGCGGGGGGGGGGGGGGGGGGGGGGGTGCGGGGGGGGGGGGGGGGGGGGGGGGGGGCGGGCGGGGGCCCTGCGGGGGGTTTTTTGCGCCCCTATTCGCGGGCGCGGCCCCCCAGCCCGCCCCGGTCAGG
>NZ_JASJSI010000038.1:0-41007 GCF_030237085.1 Stenotrophomonas maltophilia group sp. Smal32 | reverse complement strand
ATGGGCTTCGGAAGGGGGGCGCAGCGCCGGGCTTTTCCACGGAAGACGCCCCAAACAAAAACCCTGAAAGGCTAACCCCCGGTTCCGGCCGGGGTAATAGGGGCGATCAGCCCTCGGGGGGAAAAGCGGTTCGGGTGTCGGCGGTGACGGGGTTGCGCGGGGGTAGAGGCGACTGTTAGGCGAATGTCGCCCGCTGCGCGGGGTTTCCAGCGGTATCGCAAACAGCAGTCGACTAACAGTCGACTCTACCCAGTCGACTTCCTGCCCGGGTCATCGCGCAAGCCCCAGCCGCGCTTTCACTTCCGCCGCCACGCGCGCGGTCTCGCGCAGTGGCTCGATGCGGTCGTACTGCCAGTCCAGCCAGTGTTCCTGCAGCCGTCCACGTTCGCGCAACTGCTGCTGGAAGCGCGCCAGGCGGCCCTGCGCGGTATCGGCCAGCGCCACCATCACCGGCATGCGCGTGGCACAGGCTTCAGAGAGCAGGTTCACCGAATCGGGCGACACCACCACGCGGTTGGCCCAGCCGAGCAGGCCGCCATAAGGGTTCACCCCGTCGCCGCCGTCGCCCCAGATCACATGCGGCAGGTCTGCGAACGTCGCGCGCAGGATCTCGGCCAAGGCCGGCGGCGTGCGGCGCGAGGTGGTAGCCAGCAGGCTGCCACCCTCGCTGCGGATCTGGTCGGCCAGCGCACGGAAGACAGCGACCATCGCCGCCTCGTCCCACGGCGCCAGCGGGGTTGGCCCGCCCACCAGCAGCGCGGTGCGTGGGCCGGGCAGGGTGCTGAAGCCGGCGAACGCGGCGCGGCCCCACGCAAGCCAGTCATCGTCCACCGGGTTGAGGCTGCCGAGCAGCGTCAACACATTGCTGCCGCGCAGGGCGTCGTGTTCGGGCACCACCACCATATTCCAGTGGCGTGCGCCGATGCGCGGGTCGAGGATCTGCACCACCTGGCTGCCACGGGCGCGCAGCACGCGCAGGGCGCCGGCGGCCTGGCGGCCACAGCCGATCGCCAGCGCCGGGGCTTCGGCGGCCAGTGTCGCGAAGGCCTCGCCGTAGCCGTTCACATCGCCTGGCAGGCGCCGTGGTGAGACCCAGCGCCAGGGGGCGCGCGGCTGCAGCACCAGCGGCCGATGGGTGCCCTGGCGCAGCGCCGAGGCCAGCGCGACCGCCTGGCGGACATTGCCCGCGCGGCCGTCAGTGACCGTCCAGGGCGCACTCGATCGTTTCACCATTGGCATTAATTCGTTTCAGCCCTGCTGGGTGTTGCAACAGTCGCGACACTCTACACTGCGGCTCGTCGATTCGCCCCGCGCCGCCCGCGGGCACTGACTTCCCTTCGCCGCCCTGGAGATCCACCGATGTCCCACGCGCTCGACGCTGCTGCCCTCGATCAGCTGTTCCGTACTGCCCGCACCCAGAATGCTTTCCTGGACAAGCCGGTTCCTGAGAGCCTGTTGAAGGAACTGTACGACCTGGTGAAGTGGGGCCCGACCGCCGCCAACACCACGCCGGCCCGCTTCGTCTTCGTCACCTCGAAGGAAGCCAAGGAAAAGCTGGCCCCGGCCCTGTCCGAAGGCAACCTGGCCAAGACCATGGCCGCCCCGGTCACCGCCATCATCGGCTTCGACCTGGACTTCCACGAGAAGCTGCCCTACCTGTTCCCGCACACCGATGCCAAGGCCTGGTTCGACGGCCCGCAGGAAGGCCGCCACGAAGCCGCCATCCGCAACGGCAGCCTGCAGGGCGCCTACCTGATCCTGGCCGCACGCGCGCTGGGCCTGGATGCCGGCCCGATGTCGGGCTTCGATCCGGCCAAGGTGGACGAAGCGTTCTTCGCCGGTACCTCCATCAAGTCGAATTTCCTGGTCAACCTGGGTTACGGTGACCCGGCGGGCCTGTTCCCGCGTCTGCCGCGCCTGTCGTTCGACGAAGCGGCGCGCATCGCGTAAGTCGTTGTATCGGTTTCGGGCCCGCCGTCCCGCGGCGGGCTCTTGCTGCACCGTGTACCCACCCTACGATCCGGAGAGTTCCTGAGATGAGCGCCACCCGTAAACTGCTGCTGCCGCTGGCCCTGACCCTGGCCATCGCCGCCTGCTCCAAGCCGGCCGACACCGCTGCCCCGGCCGCCGATGCCGCCGCCCCGGCCACCACCGAGCAGGCCGCCACCCCGGCTGCCGATGCCGCTGCTGCCGCCCCGGCGGCCGAAGCGATCAAGATCGCCTCGGGCACCTACAAGCTGGACCCGACCCACACCGACGTGCTGGCCCAGTGGAGCCACTTCGGCTTCTCCAACCCCAGCGCGCACTTCGGCAATGTTGAAGGCACCCTGGTGTACAACGCCGAAGACGTGACCAAGTCCACTGTGGAAGTGAAGCTGCCGCTGAGCGGCTTGAACAGCTTCACCGCCAAGTTCGACGAGCACCTGAAGAGCGCCGACTTCTTCGACGCCGCCAAGTTCGCCGATGCCACCTTCAAGAGCACCAAGGTGGAAGCGGCCGGCACCAACAAGCTGACCGTCACCGGCGACCTGACCATCAAGGGCATCACCAAGCCGGTCACCCTGGACGTCACCGTCAACGGCGGCGGCGAGCACCCGATGGCCAAGGTTCCGGCCGCCGGCTTCGATGCCACCACCACCCTGAAGCGCAGCGATTTCGGCGTCGGCGCGTATGCCCCGAACGTCAGCGATGAAGTGAAGATCCGCATCACCACCGAAGCCACCGGCGAAAAGCCGGCCGCTTGATGCCCCCCGCTCACTCGTCGTGAGAAGGCAGAAGGCCCGCTGAAAAGCGGGCCTTCTTTTTGGGGGATGCGATCCGCGTCGATGACGCGTGGAAACTCCGCACTGCGTGGGAAACCTGCACTGCGCGGAAAACCTGCTTTGGTAGAGTCGACTGTTAGTCGACTGCTCTTCGCGGGATGCCAAAACCCCGCGCTGCGCGCGCGAGTCGACTAACAGTCGACTCTACCGCGGGTCGGTTGCATCACACGCTGGCCGGTTCCATCACATCGTGGGCGGCGCTGTCAGCGCAGCGCGCCCAACCATGCCACGCACGCTTCGCTCGGGCTCTGCTTGGCCTTCACCGCCAGCCCGCTCACGCGCACGAAGGTCTGCGCCGCCTGCGCCACCACCTGGCGGGCGATCAACGCGGCCTGCTTGGTCGCGGCCTGCTGCTTGCGCAGCTGCACGATGTGCACCGACGGGCGGCCCACCGGCGCGTATTTCTGGTCGCGGCGCAGCACATCGGCCACCTGCGCCACTTCGAACTCGGCCTGCAGGTAGCGGTGCTGCGCTTCCACCAGCTCGCGCAGCGGCGTACGCAGTGCGGCGGTGTCGGCGAAGGCGGCCAGTGCCGCATCGCAGGCGGCGTCATCGGCGAAGCGGGTACGCAGCGCGTCCACGCTGGCCAGGGTCAGTTTGGCCATGTGGGCCTCGTTGCTGCAGGAAAGGAGCGCGATTGTCGCATTGGTTGGCGTGCTCCGGGCCGTGAGGCTTCCGCTTTGGTAGAGTCGACTGTTAGTCGACTGCTCTTGGCGCGATGCCGGAAACCCCCGCGCTGCGCGCGTTAGTCGACTAACAGTCGACTCTACCTGGCTGGCATTTCAGGCGCAGCCGCACCCACGGAAGGAAGACCCATGCAGGACGCGCAGTACTGGTTGAACGAATTCTGGTCGGGCCTGAGCGTGCTCGATCTGCTGGGCGGCAGCCTGCTCGGCACGCTGCTCGGCCTGGTGCTGGGCATCCTCGGCTGGCGCTGGCTGCATCGTCGTGGTTGGTTGCAGCGGCGCAAGCGCTGGCATCACTGGCTGCTGGCCAGCTACGTGGTGCTGCTGCCGCTGGCCACCGCCTTCTTCGGCCTGCAGCTGGGGTTCACTGCCGGTGCGCATCGCGCGCTGTTCAAGCAGCTGGATCACTTCCAGCCGCACCTGCAGACGCTGGTGGAAGGCTGGAGCGAAGGCTTCACCGACTCACTGGACGACCCACGCATGCGCGATGCATTGCGCAGCCAGGGCACGGTGGGCGATGTGGCCGACTCGATCGCCTCGGCCTATCTGAGCGAGCACCCGCTGCCCGGCCTCGACCGTCTTGGCAACGGCCCGTTGGCACGCGGCACCGGCTGGGTGATCGGCAAGGTGCGCGAGGGGCTGCTGCGCGGCATGGTGGAAGACACACTGGTGGACCGGGCCGGTACCCTCGGCCTGGAACCCAAGGTGGTGCGCGAGGCGCTGACCATGCATGTGGATGAGCTATTGCATACCCGCGGCGTGCTGCGGCTGGTGAAGGCGCAGATCAACGGCATGATGCCCGGCGTGTATTTCGGGCTGTTGTTGCCGTTGTTGATCATCGCGCTGCTGGTGGCGCTGGAGATCTGGGCCGCGCAGCGGTTCGGGTGGACGCGGCAGGGGGCGCCCAGTGCTCCTGTAGAGCCGAGCCCATGCTCGGCTCATCGCGCGTAGCGCGAGGGTGGATCGAAAAGCAGCCGAGCGTGGGCTCGGCTCTACAAGGTCAAAGGCGTGCGGACCAACGGTCCGCACCCACCAGGGAAGATGCATGGCCGCCGATGACCCCTGTAGAGTCGAGCCATGCTCGACTCATCGCGCGTAGCGCGAGGGCGGATCGAAAAGCAGCCGAGCGTGGGCTCGGCTCTACATAGTCAAAGGCGTGCGGACCAACGGTCCGCACCCACCAGGGAAGATGCATGGCCGCCGATGACCCCTGTAGAGCCGAGCCCATGCTCGGCTCATCGCGCGTAGCGCGGGGGCGGATCGAACAGCAGCCGAGCGTGGGCTCGGCTCTACAAGGTCAAAGGCGTGCGGACCAACGGTCCGCACCCACCGGTTGCACGGTCAATCGCCGTCGGTTTCGTCGGGGTGGGCCTTCCAGTAGCCGGTGGAACGGATCCAGTCGCGCGGCACGCCCAGGTGGCCTTCGATGAACTTGCGCATCATCCGCGCACGGCGTGATTCGGTGGCGATCCAGTAGAAGACATCACCTTCCGGCGCCTCGAAGTCGGTCAGCATGTCTTCCAGCAGCGTACTGCTGGCCGCAGGGAAGCCGTTGCGCTCCAGCCAGTGGATGCGCACGTTCTCGTACTGCGGCAGGTCCTGGCGCTCGGCCTCGTCGCGCACTTCGATGAAGGCCTGCACCTCGGCACCGTCCGGCAGCACGTCCAGCCAGCGGGCGATCGCTGGCAACGCAGTCTCATCGCCGATCAGCACATAGGCGTCGTAGCTGTCGGCTACGACGAACGAACCGCGCGGGCCGCCGATCACCAGCGTGTCGCCCGGCTGGGCGCGTTCGGCCCACGGCCCGGCAATACCCTGGTCGTGCAGCACGAAGTCGATGGCCAGCTCGCCGGTTTCGTGGTCCCACCAGCGCGGGGTGTAGTCGCGGGCCGGCGAATGCTCCTTGCCTTCCGGGTAGCGCGGGCCCTCGGCGGTCATGGTCGGCAGCACCATCTCGCCCGCAGCGTTGGGGAAGAACAGCTTGATGTGGTCGTCGGCGCCGGGCGAATCGAAGCCGGCCAGTTCGTCGCCGCCCAGCACGATGCGGCGCATGTGCGGGGTGACTTCTTCGGTGCGCAGCACGGTCAGTTCACGGAAGCGCACATCCAGGCGCAGGCGCGTGTTGTTGTGTTCGGTCATGGGGATACCTGTAAAGGTGTCGCGCGGGAGCGCGCGGCGTAGGGGAGGACCTGGCGGGCGTCAGTCTGGCTGGGTCGTTGAAATCGGTGGTTGCTCGCTACCGGCCGTACCGTTGAGCAGGGCCGAGGCCCGCGTCAGCAGTGCCGCCACTTCGTCCGCCTCACCCTCGGCCCAGCGGCCGTGGTGATGCACCAGCGCCCGCTTGAACTCGTGCAGGGCGCCGGCCAGCGGCGCCGGCAGCGAGGCCTTGGTGATCTCGCGGGCACGGTCGAAGGCGCGTCGCTGCGCCAGCCGCACCTGGGTGCGCTGCACCTTCAGCTCGAACTCGCCGGCGGCGGTGATGCGGAAGATCCGCTTGCCGTCCACTTCCTCGGCCTCGATCCAGCCGGCCTGCTCGAAGCTGGCCAGCAGCGGGTACATGGTGCCGGCGCTGGGCGTGTAGGCCTGCATGAACTGGTTGCTGATCAGCTGCATCAGCTCGTAGCCATGGCGCGGCTGCTCGCCGATCAGGGCCAGCACCAGCAGGCGCAGGTCGCCGCGGCTGAGCACGCGCGGCTGGCCGTTGCGACGGGGTACCGCCGAATCGGTGGAACGGGCTCTGGGAGAGGGGCTTCGGCTCATTTCGATATATCGGTAAACGAGTGTTAAAACGATATATCGATACGTCGAAAGCGACAACACCCGATCCGGCCACAAGCAGGTGCAATTTGGGCCACGGCCAGCCCCACTCACAGCAAAAGGGGCGCCCCTTGCGAGGCGCCCCGGCGATGCTGTGGAAGGGAGCAGGGCCATCGGGCCCATCACTCGCGACCCACCCTGGGCCCGCGGCCGGCATCGATCCAGAGGCAGATGCGACACGTTGTCGCCGGTTCAGAACCGCCGCCCGGCGCCCACCTACGGCGGTGCCGGAGTTGCCCTACAACCGTCATCGGCAGCGGTAACACTGCGTCCTGCACATGGGCGCAGCAGCCCGCAAGCGACAGCCCGCGCAGCTGCCAAGGCCCGCCGCAGGGCCATCAGTGGGCCCGGCAAGCCCCTTGCGGACACTGGCCGGTTGCATCCATACGCCTGCGTAGCCAAGTGACGAAAGCCCTTGGTGCGCTACACTTTGCGGTCTAGAAATCTATACAACAGTCGCGCGCGTGCGTGCGGTTATGGGAGCGCTAATGAACTGGTTGAACGAGGTGCTGAACAACGACCCGAATCCTGTGGAAACCCAGGAGTGGATCGAGTCGTTGAAGGCCGTTATTGATGTCGAGGGCTCCGAGCGCGCGCATCAGCTGCTGGAAGGCATGGTGGAACTGACCCGTCGTTCGGGCGCCTACCTGCCGTTCTCTCCCACCACCGAGTACGTCAACACCATCGAGCCGCAGCTCGAGGCCAAGAGCCCGGGCAATGCCGAGCTGGAATGGCGCATCCGTTCGATCATCCGCTGGAACGCGATGGCCACCGTGGTGCGCGCCAACCGCAAGCCGGGTGACCTGGGCGGCCACATCGCCTCGTTCGCCTCCGGCGCCACACTGTACGACGTGGGCTTCAACCACTTCTGGCGCGCCCCGAGCGAAAACCACCCGGGCGACCTGCTGTTCATCCAGGGCCACAGCGCCCCGGGCATCTACGCGCGCTCCTTCCTGGAAGGCCGCATCAGCGAAGAGCAGCTGGACAAGTTCCGCATGGAAGTGGACGGCGGTGGCCTGTCCTCGTACCCGCACCCGTGGCTGATGCCGGAGTACTGGCAGACCCCGACCGTGTCGATGGGCCTGGGCCCGCTGGCCGCCATCTACCAGGCGCAGTTCATGCGCTACCTGGAAAACCGTGGCCTGATCGAGAAGTCCGACCGCAAGGTGTGGTGCTTCATCGGCGACGGCGAGAGCGACGAGCCGGAAACCCTGGGTGCCATCGCCCTGGCCGGCCGTGAAGGCCTGGACAACCTGATCTTCGTGGTGAACTGCAACCTGCAGCGCCTGGACGGCCCGGTGCGCGGCAACGGCAAGATCATCCAGGAACTGGAAGGCGTGTTCCGTGGCGGCGGCTGGAACGTGATCAAGCTGCTGTGGGGCGGTTACTGGGATGCCCTGCTGGCCAAGGACAGCGACGGCGTCCTGAAGAAGCTGATGATGGAAACCGTCGACGGCGAATACCAGAACTGCAAGGCCTTCGGCGGCGCGTATACCCGCGAGCATTTCTTCGGCAAGTACCCGGAAACCGCTGCGATGGTTGCCGGCCTGAGCGACGACGACATCTGGCGCCTGAACCGTGGTGGCCACGACCCGCACAAGGTGTACGCCGCCTACCACCAGGCCGTGAACACCAAGGGCATGCCGACCGTCATCCTGGCCAAGACCGTGAAGGGTTACGGCATGGGCAGCGCCGGTGAGGCACTGAACCCGACCCACCAGACCAAGAAGCTGGACGACGAAGCGGTGCGCCACTTCCGCGACCGCTTCAACATTCCGGTGACCGACGCGCAGCTGGCCGACGGCCAGGTGCCGTTCTACCACCCGGGCCCGGATTCGCCGGAAGTGCAGTACCTGCAGGAACGCCGTGCCGCGCTGGGCGGTTACCTGCCGCAGCGCCGCCGCAAGGCCGACAAGACCTTCGTGGCGCCGAAGCTGGAAGCCTACGACCGCCTGCTGAAGAGCAGCGGCGAGCGCAGCTACTCCACCACCATGGCCTTCGTGCAGAGCCTGAACATCACCCTGCGCGACAAGGAACTGGGCCCGCACATCGTGCCGATCGTGGCCGACGAAGCCCGTACCTTCGGTATGGAAGGCCTGTTCCGCCAGATCGGCATCTACGCGCCGTTCGGCCAGAAGTACAAGCCGGTCGACGCCGACCAGCTGATGTTCTACCGCGAAGACCAGAGCGGCCAGGTGCTGCAGCAGGGCATCAGCGAGCCGGGTGCGATCAGCTCGTGGATGGCCGCCGGTACCAGCTACTCGGTCAGCAACGTGCCGATGCTGCCGTTCTACATCTACTACTCGATGTTCGGCTTCCAGCGCGTGGGCGACATCGCCTGGCAGGCTGCCGATATGCGTACCCGCGGCTTCCTGCTGGGTGGCACCGCCGGCCGCACCACGCTGAACGGTGAAGGCCTGCAGCACGAGGATGGCTTCAGCCATCTGGTGGCCGGTGGCATCCCGAACGTGCGCAGCTACGACCCGACCTTCGGCTTCGAAGTGACCGTGGTGCTGCAGCACGGCACCAAGCGCATGATGGAAGACCAGGTGGACGAGTATTACTACGTCACCCTGATGAACGAGAACTACACCCACCCGGAAATGCCAGAAGGCGCGGCCGAAGGCATCGTCAAGGGCATGTACCTGCTGACCGACGCTGGCAAGCCGAAGAAGGGCGAGCTGCGCGTGCAGCTGCTGGGCTCGGGCACCATCCTGCGCGAAGCCATTGCCGCGGCCGAGCTGCTGGACAAGGACTTCGGCGTGACCGCCGATATCTGGAGCTGCCCGAGCTTCAACGAACTGCGTCGCGATGGTTTCGACGTGGAACGTGCCAACCGCCTGCATCCGGAAGGTGAGCAGCGCAAGGCCTACGTGACCGAACTGCTGGAAGGTCGCCAGGGCCCGGCGATTGCCGCCACCGACTATGTGCGTGCGTATGCGGACCAGATCCGTGCGTTCGTGCCGATGAGCTACACGGTGCTGGGTACGGATGGTTTCGGCCGTTCGGATACGCGTGCGAACCTGCGCCGGTTCTTTGAGGTTGACCGGTACTACATCGCGCATGCCGCGATTGCGGCCCTGGCGAAGGAAGGGAAGATGACCGCGAAGGACGTGGCTCGGGCGATCAAGCAGTACAAGATTGATCCGGAGAAGGCTAATCCTGTTGGGGTTTGATCCTTCTTTAGGGGTCGCAGGCGAATAAGCCTGCGCCCCCTAGGTTCAAAAGCGATCGGATCGCAGTGCGAGCTTCAAGGAATGATCCCGAGGGGGGGGGGCTTGGCTAAATTAACTTCTGCTGCGGTTCTAACCGTGGCCAATGTCTGGCTCGCTATCGCGACAAACAGTAGCATCCTGACGCTAGGATTCTTTAAGTCCGGGATTGGTGCCCATCTGATTGCGTACTGGGTCCAGTACTACTTTTCTGCGATCGCTCTCGCCCTTGTTCTGCTGCTTTACTGGCAGATAGATCGCCGTAAGCGACTGGATGCGTTTGTTAAACACGTCCTGGACTTGGCTGTTGAGTTCGACGTCAAGGATTCCTATGACGACGAGCTCTGTCGTGCAACGGTTTACAGGTTCCGCCGGATCAGCTTTCTTGCGTTTATTTCTTACAGGCAGGTCTGGGGAGAGTTTCGTATGCCTTGGGCGGGTTGGCTTGTGCCAGTTTCTCGCTCCGGTGCACATTCGATACCTGTGATCGGTCAAACAGTGTTCAGAGCATCACGCGTTCAATGCACCAAAGGTGATTACCATGGTGTCACAGGAGCGATCTGGAGTAAGGGCAAGCACGTATTCAGTGCAGAGCCTACACCGACCGACGGTCGCAAGCAGCGTGCCCACGCTCAAAGCACAGCGAAGAAGATGTTCCTTACCGACAGGGAGTACCAGCGACGCTTGGCAAGCAAGAAGACGCTGTCTCCATACATTTATGGGCGCCGAATCGATATTTCCGGCGATAGATGCTGGGGCGTGGTAGTGTTTGACCTGCCAGCTCCTCCTAAGGTGTTGGAGGCGGGGGCTGGGCATCAAACATCTGATCAACTGGTCGTTGGAGTGCTTGCTAGAGCTATTGAAGGGGGAATGTCATGAGATGGAAAATGATTGATGCAGGCCAAGATGGTCTACCCGAGACCAAGATACCTAGGAAGATTGGCTTCGAATTGAATAAGGATGAGTGCCCTGAGTATCTCTTTCGCTACTTGAGTCCGTCGACTGGAAGGGTACGGGTTCATGAAGATGCTGGGGCTATTGTTTCTGTCGAAAAAGGTTCTAATCGAGTCGTAAAACTAATTCTCAAAGAGGATGGACGCGCGGACGATTGCAGAGACGAGAAGATGAAAAATGCTCTCGAGAGCTTGTTTAAGAGAGACGGTAATTTCGATCAGTTAGAGAGGCGATTTATATCGCTTATTGAGACTCAAATTGTTCGCTCGCGAGTTTTCTATAGCAAGTAGTTTTTGCATGGAAAATGACTTGGTTCGTGCGGAGCCGTAGATGACGGACGTTGTAGGTAAGTTAAAACGTTCGCAGATGATGTCAGGTATTAAAGGGAAGAACACTAAGCCGGAAATGCAGGTTCGTCGCTTTCTGCATTCGTGTGGTTTTCGCTATCGACTGCATCGAAAGGATCTGCCCGGAGCACCGGACATTGTTTTAATTCGAGATCGGGTTGCTATATTTGTTCATGGATGCTTTTGGCATAGGCACCCGAGGTGCAAGTATGCGTCAACTCCCGCTGCGAGGAGGGAGTTTTGGTTGGCGAAGCTTGAAGGTAATCGTTTGCGTGATGATAGAAATCAAGCGTCTTTGCTAGCCATGGAATGGCGAGTCGCTGTCATATGGGAGTGCGCGCTGCGCCATTCTCCTCAGGTCGCGCTGGAAGGTTTGAAGAGCTTTATTCACTCGAACCGTAAGTTTCAAGAGTACTCTCTACCTCAGGGTGCGAGCACGGAATAAACTACATCCGCGATCTGCCGTGCCATCCATGGCGGCACTGCATTGCCAACTTGGCGGAACTGAGCTCCACGTGAGCCTTCGAAGAAATAGTTGTCCGGAAAGGTTTGTAGTCTTGCGGCTTCGCGGACTGAGAGACTCCTCAGCTGCGACGGGTCCGGGTGAATGAAATAATGGCCGTCCTTCTGAAGGTGGCTTGTTACCGTTGAGCTTGACTCGTCTCTGCGTTGGACCTTGAAGCGGTCAACAAACTTCCCGCTTGTCCAGTTCTCATGGTCTGGATGCATGCTTTCAGGGAATTCGCCAGCACCACGCGGCGATCTGCCATGAATCTTCGTGAAAGCCGATGCGTAACCATAGCGGACGAGATCCATCCACATATGAGGGCGAACCTCATGATTCAGAATGTAGCCGAGTCGCTCGTCCAGCAACCACGGCCTGAGATGTTCTGGAACCTCATCCACTGTTGCCGTCCACGGCCTAGCCCTGCCGCCAGCGCCAGCATCCAGAGCAGGTACCAGTTTCGCTTGGGTGCGCAGTTCAGCTGCAACCTGCGCATCGTCAGACAACTCTGCCGCACGGAGCAGAATCTCCCTGGCGGCATCGGGCCAATTCTCGAAATCGACATTGGTGATGCCGCTTCTGAGATGAGGCATTCCGCCGATCACTTCGCCCACGCTGTACTTGGCGGGCGCGCGATTGATCTGGCGTAGCGATGAAACGTCAACGTCATCCCGGACACCAAAAAGAACCACGCGGTGCCGAGCTTGGGGAACACCAAGTTCCTCGGCCCTTAGAATGTATCGGCGTCCATCGTCGTCATCGAACAGACCACTCTGGTCCTCTACCAAAGGGATAATTCGGTAGCGCGGGCCGTTCCGACCACCAGGTGCTCGAAGGTCCGCGAGAATGCGCGGGAACATAAGCTCACCGCCCACCTTCGAGGAGAGAATGCCCTTGACGTTCTCCATTACAAACGCAGCGGGTGAGTACTTCTTGATGATCTTTAGGTAGTGCTGGTAGAGGAAGTGACGCGGATCTTCCTCTGCCTTGTAGCCCACTACGCCACGGTTTCTGGCGCGTCCGACCAAGGAGTACGCCTGGCAGGGCGGTCCACCAATCAGAACCCACGGGTCTTCCTGCGACGCGACTTCGCGAATACGGGCATGAAGCACCTTGTCGTCTTCCGGATCGCCGAGCTTCAACTGCCTCGCCTCATGGCAGGCGTTGTCCCACTCAGTCTTGGTCACCTCCGTCCAAGGGCGGTCTACTCGTCCTGCCACGTAGTCGTAGTAGCTATCGGGCACCTTGTGGGGTGCGAACTGGCGATAGAACGCCCGAAGTCGCAGCGTCTTGGCTGCATTGACCTCCATTTCGGCCGAAATGGAGATCTTGAACGGGCGTGACTTCGAAGAGCGGGAAGAGGTGTAAGCGGAGAACCCTTCGCCCAGCCCACCCGGGCCTGCGAAGATGTCGACGACTGGGATGTGCATGCCTATTTTCACAATTATAAATAGAGGCGCAGATGCGCCCTTCTAGCGCCGCCAGGATGTCATGCCCTAGCGCAATTTTCAATAAGAATTGCGCCCAAACGACCTAGGAACGAACCGTGATCTCAGATACTCGGGCTACCAAAGTTCAAGCAGTTCAGCGTGTAAGCATCAAGGCCACAAGCCAATGGCTAGAAAAAAAAGAAATAGATAGCTAAACCGAGCTGGGAGCGACAGTACCTTCAGGGCACGAGCATCATAGAGACGGCGGAGGATACTTCCGCCGTCCCCATCTTTAGCCCATGGGCCTGAACGAGAAGCTCGTTGCTAGAGGATACGGGTATCACGCTTCCAGCTGCGTGAAGTCTACCCCTAGCGAACCGAAAGTCAGCTCACCACGTCAACTGTCACGTCGCCTGGGCGGTCTTTGGATTGAACGCCATACCTAATGCGACGTCTCATTCTGTTATTTGGAAATAATAGTGAGAAGCCCATGGTAGGAATCTGGCCTTGTTCAATCTCTGAGCTAGATAATACCGGATAGAAGAGCATTGCCGCGGTGCCCGGCAGAAGCAGTTTTTGAGTTGAAAGGTTGGATGGTTTCGCAGACTTCAAGATTCCAGTGAGCATCTTCGCAGCGACAACATGGCGTGACTCAGTGAAGACGTTGTACCGCTTCTGCCCGTCGCCGACTCTCTCGCGGCGCCGAATCGAGAAATCCCCCACTCCTGGAACGAGCCACGACCCATTGCTCTCCCCGACAGACTGCGGAGAGATGACAAGCCACCTTTGGATCTCCGGATCTCCATGAATGCCACTAATGTACTCCAAGACAAGTAAGAGGTCCTTTTGATCTTTGGCGGTTGGGCCAAACTTGTAGGAGAGCAAGAACTTGGCCATATCACTAGGGCCCGCAGCTCCAACAAATGCGTCGAATGAGAACGAGTCCCCGTCGCTATCAATGGCTATATTCGTTTCGGTCGGGTCCGCTCGCTGAAGAAGGACTTTCATGGCCTTCTCATTGGCCCGCCTGATGCCGGCATCCGTTGAAGCAATTGTACTTTGCTTCTGATCACCGCCAAAGTTCAAGAACAAAATTTTCGCGTTGTACATCTTGTTTCTTGATGTTGGCATGAGCATGTGACTGGGAACCAGTGGTGGTATCTGCTTTGGTGTCAGTCGCTCATCACCTTGGAGTCTAGAGTAAACCTTTAGTTGAGATCTAAACTCCTCTTCATCGTCGCATACGCCACGGAACGCCTCGTAGAGATCAATATTCTCCTTCTTTGTTTTCGGTTCGTGAGTTCCGATATAAAGGCGCACCAAGTCCCGATACCCATCGCGATAGCCAAACCAGCGCCCCATCTGCATCAGCGTGTCCGCTGCTCCAGCGACTCGCCGATAATAGCTAATGGTTAGTCCTTCAACTGTATATCCACGAGATAGCTTTGCGCCGCCAACAATAATTTTCCAGACGCTCGATTTGTCGAAGTCGGGAGCATTTTCGCGATCATCCCCATTTAGAACGAGTGTAGGCGGACCGTCTGAAATTATCTTGGAGACGCATGCTCCAATAAATGGTTTTAGGTCTTGAAAATCTGTAGGGATGGTTCCGTCTGCATGGCGCCCGCCATTGCAGATAATTTTATAGTCCGCCTCCCATAGTTCCTTGAGCCTTACAAACCCACTTCCGCCAGTCGCGTATGCGGCACTGGAGAACAGGGAATCTATTTGGTCCTTGAGAAGTGCATGATCCTTCACGCTTGTTGTGAGATGTACAAGCATCGTGTGATGCTTGTACTTTAATTTATTCCTATTCTCGCGGAACAATTTGATGGCGCCCGACAGCACGAAGGCGTCAATTGCGCGCGGAAGATTCTCTGAGAGATCGTTCTTTCCTTTGACCGGGCGGACGTAAGAGCCGTAATTGCTACTCGGGTCTGGTGCGCTCTTTGTAATCTCAGGTGGGTCGTAGAAGTCTTGGACTCCCATGTATCCATCGGGGCGTGGGAGCGATGTTATGAAGTTTGATGGGAACAGGTCTTCTGCATCATCAGGATTCACAAATACATTTGCAAATGGTGTGGCGGTATATCCGACATACTGTCCTCGCCTCAGGATTGATAGAATGTCGACAATGAGTCCGTTAATGGCTGTGCGCTCCTGCTGCTGAGAGCTCGCCGGCTTCTTTGAGTTAAGGGACGCCTGATCCGACTCATCGTCAATAATTAACGACGGGACTTCAGCCCAGGATGTGCCGGCCTTCTGTGATTTTTCGAGCGCACGCAAGAGGTTGGTTAACGGGGTTTTGTTTTTTTTGATGACAACAAGCTTGGCCGGGTGTCTTCCCAAGTTCGTTGGGTCATTAAAAGGCAGCGAAGGATTTGACTTGAGAAAGCGTAGTCTGGAAAGGTCTCCCACCGGATTACGGAAATCTTGTGAGCTCGTTGTCAAGCGGTCTATGTTGAAAGAACCAAGCTTGTCGGGCATCGAGCCGTGCATGTTGAAATCTGACCAATCGCCATCCGCAGTGTACTCATCCGTACTCGCCTCCAAGGTCTCTCTGCCTACAAGCTCCTTGTCGATTCGACGCTGAGTCTGGCTCCGTAGAGTATTCTGCAAACCTCCAAGAACGATCACCAAGCGATAGCCTGCATCCAGTGCTTTAGCGATGACGCCCGTAAAGTTGGCCGTCTTTCCTGACTGGACATATCCCACTACGAGCCCGCGTGTCGTGCGTGCTTCAGCGCTTAGCGGATCGCAAAGATCTGCAACAACGTCTGTACTTGTCGAATCGAGAACAGCAACGTTCTTTGGTGTCCAACCCTTTTCCTGCAACAGATACCGCTCGTAGCTCTTCCAGTAGAAAGAGCTTTGATCACGTCGCTGCTCGTTGTACCAAGACGCAGTGCCGGGCTCCTCTGCGGAGATTCTGATTGGCTGGTCGATCTTTGGATACACCGGGAAAATCTGCGAGACTAGCTCCTCCTCTTGCTCTGAAAGATGAAGGAGAGAGCAAATTAGGTGCCTCCTGGCCTCGGAGCTCGGCGCGGTGCCGTTGCTCCAGTCGAATTCTTGGCGATAGTCCCATTGTGAAATCATTCCGTGAAAATTCTGCCGCACATAAGGTTCATGCGCTGCCGGCTGAAGCCAGCCCAAAAATTCTTGAACAGATATTGGGTCGTCGAGGTCCTCCTTTTTCGACCAGCTTGCCAGCGCTTCCACCAAGCTAGCTGGTCGGCCAGTCAAGTCTTTGATCTCTCGAATAGCTTTGAGGGCAACGGTAGGGCGATCAGGCATAAAGATCCTTGTTATCCGGATGACGGAGTGCCTCGGGCGACCCTGGCTGGTCTAGGGGGAAGCCCATATCGTCGAGGTTGACGATGTAAGTAAGCTTGGTAATACGTCGTAGGGTCGAGCTTGGGAGACTTGAAGAGAGTGTCTCCACGGTGATGCATGGGAAGTTCTTGTCGACCCTCACAATAGTTGGCGAAGTTCGCAGGCAGTATCTTGCCAAGTATCGAGGATCGTCTTCATGGCGATATCCGATGGTTGCCAGCTTGTCGTTGAATTTCTTAAGAGACACTGGGTGATCAGCCAAGTCTAAGCGAATTTTCCTGACCGCCTCCCCTAGGCTCGTACCCGGTCCCTCACCCGCCGGCTTCAGTTGGATGGAGACCACGGAAAGCGAGCGCTGCTGATTAGTGGTCAACTGATCCAAGCTGCTAATTGTGTGGTCGCGCGAGTGTGACAAAGTCGTCTTTACCTCGATATCGTCGGTCGACAGTCGGAAGTCATGTTGTTCAAGGGCCGGGCCAGTCCAAGAGTCGATCGCCGTGGCGCCAAGGTTTCCCAAGACTCGCCATAGAACGAAGAGCTCGCCGAGAAGGCCGATTACCTGATTTCTGTCCAAGTGATCTGGTACACGAAGAAGCGCTTCCCAAGCGGCAAGTTCGCTCGCGACGACGTCTTGGAAAGAATCTTGGGAGACCTCGGCGCGATGAACAATTCCACAAAGGAAGTAATAGACCTCTCGGAAGAGTGGGGGGAACTGTGATCCAATTTGGTAGTAATGGACGTCTCCGATTTGTCGGGTCGACATCTCTATGACACTGGTCGCGGATACCGTGGAAAGTGCCTTTCCGTCTGCAGGGTAGAGTAGCCACAGTGCGCCATGTTCGGGCTCAGTGATCAGGCTAACCTCTCTCGATGTCTTTAGCCCAAACCTACGTGGAGCTTCCGTTGCCAAAGCCGCTTCAATTTCATCAAATGGAGGCAGTCGATAGTCATCTATGCCTGACATTTCAATGCCTCAAGAAGAATTCTATTAAGCATATCAACACGATCCTTCAGCCTCTTCGACATCCGACCGGCTGCAGGCAGATCCCTTAATGAGAAAAAGAGCATGATCTTGAATAAGGGAGCGTCGGCTGAGGAGTTCTTCCCGCCCGTGATTGCGCTTCGGAAGACTGAGTTTAGAATTAGTGTCTGTTCGGTGGGCTCGTATCGGAAGACGAGGTCGGGATCCATTCTTTCCCACCTAAAGTCGATAGGATGCGTTGAGGCGTTCTCCGAGCTGCCCGCAAGCAAGCGAGCGACTCTCTTTGCTAGCCCGCTGGGAATTCCCGATTTTGGATAGAAGACAATTTCCTCTTCTTCCGGTACGTTCCGATAGACGTCCTGGGCGGCTTTAAGGTACTCAGGAAATGTTGTGTTCCCCGCCTTGGATGCCCGGACAGCATCAATGAACTCCGCCGGCACATTAAAGTCGTTCTTTTGTACCGAAAGGCGAAAAGTCGAATCTAGTTCCGGGGGCATCTCAATTAGTACGCGTGCCAAAGATGAGTGCGGCTCAGAGTCCGACTGAAGGTTGTGCCAGCCTCCAGCCTTGATAAGCCGGTTATTCCTATAAAAATAGAATCCTTGGCGTTCAGCGACCTTGCCCGTACCTAGTTTGTAGTTGGGATCCTTTGACTTTGGCGGCCAAATATGCGCCACGGCTTTGACGTTCTTCGTTCCCACCTGCAACTCGAAAGTCGCCGGATAGCCTTTCCTGCCTGACTTTGGGTATCTGAACGGATCGAGGGGCTCCACATGAAGCTGGGTGTCTGGCAGGTTTCCCAAGCCGTTAGTTACGTCAATAACAATTCGCAGTTGCCCGGAGTCCAAGAAGCGGTGAAATCGTATGCCGAGGTCAATCTTCAGTTCTACGATCGTTTTCTGCAGATTCTTGCTAAAGTCGCTCATGGCAGACTGGAGTGAGTCAAGCTTATCGAGGACTACTGCGGTCCCAGAGGTCGCTAGCTCGGCGGGCTGCCAGTCGAGATCCAAGATCCTGCCGGCTTGATCCGGATCGAGTTCCTCGAGGCGCCAGTCGTCCTTTATCGATTCAATGGTCCAACGGCGCCCAGAGCTTTTCTGCGCCTTTCGGCTCAGTACCGAGAGTGACTTGCATTGACTGAAGGCAGCAGCTTTCAGTCCAATTCCGTACTTTCCGAGGTCCTTTTCTTTATGATGCTGTCTCACGCCATACTGCATCGCGGCATGCAGCTCATCGGGAAGCATCCCATGTCCATCGTCGATGATGATAATTTGATTAATTCTATCGCTGCCGCAGACGAATCTAATTACAACCGCCTTTGCTCTAGCGTCTAGCGAGTTGTCAATTATGTCTGAGAGGGCTTCTTCCAGTGAGTAGCCGATTCGACTCATGAAAGCTGCCGTTCCTTCCGGATCTGGCGCAAGCCTCTTGCTGGCAACTGAGTCAGGCAGAGTAAGGGACACATGGTTCTCCATAGGACAAGGGGCTCCTTGCAGTAAGGCGGTACTTAAATCAATTGCGGCGCAGAAACTCCCGTAGGATACCGCCTCGTAAGGCAGTACGCGATGGGCCCAAGTTTGGCCTATTTTTTGCATGGTCCTGCCGATCAATTTGCCATCGGATGCTTACAGGGCGCGAGCACTTCGACCCTATTGATTCATCACCTAAGTGGTGTCGGTCCGAATGCCTTCTGTTCGCATCATGTGCGCGGGGAGTGTTGTCCGAATTCATCGCGGCCCAGTAGTCGATCGTCAGGCTGGGCGTCTAGTCGCGCGTTGGACCGCTCTGCACGTTAACCCCGCAGAGCGCAGCGTGTTTGATTATGGGCGTTGTCCAAAATGCCGGTGCGAGCGGCAGAAAGCGAGTCTCCTCACCAGCGAGCTCGCTCATGTTCATCCTCTAGGCTCGCTTATTGATTGACGCTATAGCGGTGAATAAGTTCTCGTACCGTCGCCGCCAAACGTTGCCAGTCGCTTAGTAGCACGCGGGCGTGACTCGTCGGCCCTACGCGTGCATCTACTCCTTTCACTGCATATCCCACGCGAATCGCACTTCTTAGACGCAGGCGTCCACAGCCGCACCACCTGCACCGTAGGTCAGCAGATCGGCATAGAAGCCGTGCCACCGTCGGACGAGGTGCGGCGGTACTGTTGCAGGCGCCCTCTCTGGAAGTTGCGTTCGCCGCCGCGCGCTTGTCCGCTTTCTGCCAGCGCTTGTCCTGCTCTAGGCGTGGAAGATCAGAAGCAGGGCGCGTTCGGGTCATCCGTGAGCGGCTTGTCGCCCGGTCTAAAGAGGGAGATGCCGTGATTCAGTACCCCCATCCGGCATGTACTCCCAAGGGTCACAGCTGACGAACGTCCTCACCCGTCCGTCCCCACCGCGCACCACATGGCGTCACCTCCCGCACATCGCGCGCCACCGTCGACCGATCCGCCGCATAAGGCGTCAGCCGCCAGCGCGCCGTCAGCGCCACGCGCTCGCTCAAATCCTGCGCGAAGTAATCAGCCGCCCCCCGCCACCCACATACCGCAGCTCAATCGAGACCTGCCGGTGCCCATCCTCCACCGACCCCAGCGGCTGATCCCCCGACGGCGCGGCATCGAAGCTCCGGCCAGAACACCGCCAGCGTCACGCCGCCACCTGCAAACAGGCCGATCTGGTTGTAGTAGATATACGCCGGGAACATCAAACAGTGCGGGCCGAGGTTGGCCTCCATCGGCTGCGCCGTGTGGGTGGGGCAGCCCACGGTCCGGAGGCTGTTGGTGCGCCCGAGCCTAGCGGCGATATCGTCATCCAAACCCGTGGATGGTAGCGCAGGCCAGCCGGCGTGCCGGTGTGCTGGTCATGGCGAAACACCTTGCGCGTGTCGAGGGGATGCTGGGGCAGGTGTTTATCGCTGCCCCCGCACCCGCTCGCTGGCCATCACCGTCAGCGAAAGTACTGCCATCAGTTGCCCCCCATCTGCCGGTCGCCCAGACGCTGTTCGGGTGCGCCTTTCTGCCGCGTGAGCTCCTCAACCAAGGCCATTTTGACCGGGGGCGTAGGGCGCCTAGGGTGCAATTGGTGCCGGCCAACTGCATGCGGACGACGAGTGTGTGCAACACGAGATTTAGATGCGGGGCACAGTGATGGGAGATGGTCGTATCAGAATGTGGGTCTTACAGAGGTGGTCCCGCGTGGCCTCCCATCCCGCTGTACTCACATTCGCTATGCGCGCGCTCGCTCCGCCACAAGGCGCCCACTCCAATGCGACAGCAGCGGCACAACGCAGGGAACATCAATCTCCCTGCTCGCATACAGCACAATCACAAGCTGCTCCAACGAGTTGTCCACCAGCATCACGGGCTTGCCGTCGCAACTGACCTCGAAGTATCGGTCTCCCGCGTACCGCGCGTGCTGTACCAGGCCCTCGCGCACCAGTCGAACGGCTTCCTCGCGCATTACAGCAAATTCAGCGTCGGACACTTTCCGAAACGTCCGCAGCTCCAAGCTTGCCTTGGGTACATGCCGGCTGACGATCGTGGCAGACAGCGCCGCCAGCAGCACAGCGCCATAGATCACAGGCTTCATTGGACGCTCTGCAGATAGGGGATGGACCAGAAGGCGAACGGTCCGCCGATAGCGCGTGGAGAGTCAACAGCCACGTGACAGATGGCCAAGTCCAAATGGACTACTCCCGCACGTGCAACCGCTCAGCAACCTGCGCAGTCAACGCAACACAAGCCATCTTCAACCCTTCCATCACCCGATCCCCGAGGTACTCCTCGGGCGCGCCGTTCTGCCGAGTTCGCTCCGCAGCCAACATCAGCTCCGCCACCACACGCAGCCCCGCCAGCGCGCAATCCGCGTCCGCCAGCTGGAGACACCGCCCAGGCAATTGATGTCGCTCCGGCCAAGGCTGGCCATCCGCAGCCGCACCGGTTCCGATGCGGTGCAGCGTGGCCACGAAGGAGTTCGGATCGGAGGAGGCTTCGCGCTCGGGTTCGGCGTTGTCCGGATCGTACTGCGCGTGCAGGGAACGGAAGTCCGATGTGTTCATGGCAATGCTCCGTACAGGACAGATAGCAGCGCCACCGATAAAGGTGGCGGACGGTGCGGGCTCGAAAACCGGTATGTACCAGACCGGCGGATCCGAAGATCCCCACGCACCGTCCGCCATGGAACGCGAACGGATTGCCAGCCGACGCCACACAAAAGGTGACGTCGGCTGGCAAGCGTATGCAGCTGGTACAGAAACGGGTTTTCGAGTCCCGCGCCACCCTTTTCCGGTGGCACGCCAAGAGATACCCGCGCAGCTGCCAAATGCCAAGAAACTGCAGAACCGGCGATCGCCAGTCCTGACGCTTTCGGCATTGTCGCACACGGTGTTAAGCCGGCAAGCGATTGCGCTGCAACGGTCTTGAAGGGCTTGGCGCCATTGGCCCCAAGCGCAGGAATGCCCGCAGCCAGGGCCATGGCGTAGGACCAATTGCGACAGATTGAACTAGCGGTTCAGCCGGGCGGCGCCTCGGCCGTGGGCACGAAGGTCAGACGGACCCGCACCCGCGCATGCAGCGCGACGCCCTCAACCACGACCGGATCAAAGCGCCACTGGCGCACTGAGGAAAGGGCCGCACGATCCATCTCCCGCAGTCCGCTGGACCGCGCCACCATCACGTTGGAAACGTGGCCCAGCTCATCCAGCTGAGCAACCAACAGCACCGCCATGGGGACCTGCAGCACGGTATCGGGCGGCGTGGCGGGGGCCGTTGAATACTCAATGGCAGGTGCCTGCTGCAGCTCGAAGGTGGGGTTGTCACCGCGCTCTACGAACACTTCAGTGGAAACCTGCGGGTCTGCCGCCATGGCCATGGCAGGTGTAGCGCCCAGCAGCATCAGAACGAGGTTCAGTGCCAGGGCGGTGTTCAGGCGGGGCATACGTGGCTTCCATTCCGGTGCGCTGCCAGCATAGCGGCCATCCCCCGGCATCGCTTGCCTTGAATGCCGGCGTGCCGGACGGCTGCACGGTTCACACAGGCACACCCGGCCGTGGCCACAGCGCATCGTCGCGTTCCAGGTCGTAGTCGCTGCCGAACGCCAGTGCAGCCTCGCGTAAAGGGAGGTCTGCGTAGCAGCCCAGCAGGTACTCATCCATGCCGGCGTCGCGGTGGTCGATGGCGAACAGGTGGAGCAGCTCCTTGTCGAAGGCTTCCAGCCATGTGGGGTCGATCTTGGTCACAGTCGTCCTCCAGAGGGGGAGCTGAGTTTGGCCGCGGTAGATCTCACAGGATGGGAGAGGAGCTCGGCAATCATTTGATTTCGTTTTGGTCCGATTGCCGGCCCGTGCAAGTCAGGGTAGAAAAGGGCTGCGGCTTGTTCGGGTGAACATTCACCGATCGCCTTCACATGATCGGGAATGGGTGGAGACGTTCGCTCCGCCGTCGGAGCGACAATGAGATGGAGGCAGTGCATGGATTCGGTTTCAACCCGCCATCCTCGAAAAGGGGAGTTCTTTCTCCTTGAGCCAGGGGCGATAAGCGGCCCTGCCTGCGGGGTCGTCTTCGAGAATCTGGATCGCCTGCTGTCTCCCCCTCGCATGATCTTGCTGCCGGAGGAGGGCGGCGTCCCCTCGCTTCGCGAGGCGCCGCGCCTGGTACTTAAACTGAGCGAAGGACCGCCGCCTCGGGATCTGGAGTCGGGGTTCAGCGGCTACTGGCTGGTCTCTGAGCGGCTGCATGACGTGATGGCCTCCGTGGATCCTGACGCCTTCACCTTTGCGGAAGCCGACTATCGCCTGGAAGACGGCAGCCCAGGCGATCGCCACTTCCTGTGCACCGTGGTCCAGGTCATTGACGCGTTGGACGAAGGTGCGTCCAAGCTCTTCATCGACACCACCGAGGAATTCATAAACGGGAAGTTCTACGACTTGGGCGGCGGCGCGAGTGTGACGTTCGACCGGGAGAGGCTGGGGCAGGTCCACGTCTTCAGGACTCCATTCTCCGGCTCCGTGTTCTGTGACCGCGTGTTTAGGGATGCAATGGCTGCAGCCGGTATAGACACTGACAGCGATGCGGACGGCGTGTGGTTGACGGATGCCGCGGACATTTAGGGTGTGGCCCAAGCCGGCAGAGAATTCATGAGTGGCTGGTCTTCACATAACTGACAGCCGATGCCTTCCCGAAGCCCGGCTATGTCTCTACGTTGGAGTGCAAACATCTGGAAGATAGGAAAAAGCATGGAACCGTCAAAGCCGCCCCATGCTGTGCCTGGCGAATTCTTCCTCCTGATGCCTGATACCACGCGCGGGGGAAAGGGGCACGGCGTTGTGTTCGAGAACGCGAAGCGGCTGCGCATCCCGCCTCGCCTGATCCTGCGGCCAGAAGAAGGGGGATTTCCGCCCATGGCGGAGAAGCCGCTGCTGGTCTACTCAGCAAAGAAGGGGAGCCTCCCAGAGGATCTGGAGGGGGGGCTGAGCGGCTACTGGATGGTCACCGAGAGATTACGCGACGCTCTAGTCTCTGTGGACCCGGCTGGCTTTGAGTTTGTAGAGTGTGACTACCGCCTTGCCGATGGATCCAAGGGGCCGCGGTACTTCCTGTGCGATGTAACCCGTGAGCTCGATGCGGTGGACGAAGAAGCCTCGAAACTTCGGATCATCACTGACGCAGGCTATCGAGGTGGAAAGTTCTACGACCTAAGGGGCGGAGCCAGTCTGGCGTTCCGCAAGCAGGTCATCGGTCACGCCAGAATATTCCGGACACCTTACTCGGGAAGCCTCGTCTTCTGCGACAGAGAGCTCCGCGACGCTGTGTGGAACGCTGGAATCGGTGGGCCGCGCGTATCGCGGGGCCTCTCGTTCACCGACGCGGCCAGGATCTGAGTCAGAGCTCTGAGGATCGGACCCTTGGGCGCCTTCTGGATTCGCTTCAACTGCTTACGAGCGGCTTCGATTCACATTCACAGCGTGAGATGACAAAGCATGGGATCAACTTCCACCCATCAGCCGCGCAAGGGCGAGTTCTTCAAGCTGCGACCGGATGCTACCCGAGGAGGAAAGGGCCACGGGGTGGTCTTTGATAACGAGAATGCGTTGCTTGCGACTCCCAGGCTGATCCTGTTGCCCGAAGCCCGTGGCTTCCCTCCACTGCGTGAAACCCCGCGCTTGGTCTATCGGGAGCGGCAGGGTGTCCCTCCACAGGACCTGGAAGGCGGGTTTAGCGGCTATTGGCTGGTCTCCGAGCGATTGCGCCAGGTCATGGAAGAGATAGACCCTGACGCGTTTGTTTTCGCTGATACCGACTACCGCTTGGAAGACGGTTCAAAGGGGCCAACCTACTTCCTTTGCGACGTGGTCCGTACGCTGGACGCCTTGGATGAAGAAGCCTCCCAGCTCAACATTGTGATCAGCGATGAGTACGAGGCAGGGAAATATTACCGCCTGACTGGTGATGTTCGGTTGGCGTTCAATCGCGAGGTGCTGGGATCGGCCCACGTGTTCAGATTGCCCTTCCATGGTGGGGTGTTCTGCGACCGAGCGTTCAAGGATGCGGTGGAAGCTGCCGGCATCATCACGGCCAGGAGATCCAACGGGCTCTGGTTTGAAGATGTGGTGAACCGCTGAGTCGGTCCCACCGGCGCTAACCTCGCGACCGATGCTGCAAGTATGCAAAGCGCGGTACATGCCTCTAATCTGGAGAGGAGCAAGCACATGCCCACGTTGGAACGTAATCAGCCTGTGCCCGGCGAGTTCTATCTGCTCATGCCTGACACGACCCGAAGGGAAGAGGGCATGGCGTTGAGATCGAGAATGAGGACGCACTGCTGACGCCTCCCAGGCTGATCATCCGCCCCGAAGAAGGCGGTTTCCCTCATCTGGCGCAGAGACCGCGCCTGGTTCTCGATCCAAAGCTGGGGGATCCACCGCAGGACCTCGAAGGAGGAATGAGTGGCTACTGGTTGGTATCAGAGCGCCTCAAGAAGGCCTTCACCGAAATAGATCCCGTTGCCTTTGAGTTCGTGGAGTGTGACTACGTGCTTCCGGACGGCACAGAGGGCCCAACGTACTACCTGTGCGAGGTTGCTCGCGAACTGGATGCCGTCGACGAGGAAGCGTCGAAGTTCCGGGTCATCGTTGATGAGGGCTATCCGGGCGGAAGGTTCTACGAC
This sequence comes from Stenotrophomonas maltophilia group sp. Smal32, assembly GCF_030237085.1. Lineage (NCBI taxonomy): Bacteria > Pseudomonadati > Pseudomonadota > Gammaproteobacteria > Lysobacterales > Lysobacteraceae > Stenotrophomonas > Stenotrophomonas maltophilia group sp. Smal32. The sequence continues at coordinate 15,771 of NZ_JASJSI010000038.1, read as the reverse complement.
CTTCGTGGCGGATCAAGCTTGGCATTCAAGAGGGACGTAATCGGGGGCAGTCATGTCTTCAGGAGCCCGTACTCGGGCGATCTTGTCTACTGCGATCGCATGTTCCGGGATGCCATACGCGCTGCAGGAATTGGAAGCGAGTGTGAAACGCGTGGCCTGAGGTTCAAGGACGCAGCCAATGTCTGACATGGCGCGCGTCATTCTAAGCATAATCCGCATGTCAAAATTGAAGATGACTGCGGCGCGTCTCATGGAACGGGATCGCTAGTCGAACTTAAGACGGATTTCATTTTTGTCCGATTGCTTGCCGGTGCAGAACGGGTTAAAAAGCAGCCATGCCTATTCAGTGCTTGAGCTGAAGGCAGAGCGGTAAGAGGCAGGTCGAATTGGGACTTCAGAGCGGCCAGAGGATTTGGAGAGAAGCAGTAGTGCGCTATGTCGGTGGAGGGGACTTCAGGCTGAGAGCGCGCGGGGATGACTCGGAGAAGGCATGGAAGGTTGGCACCCTCTGATAAGCTCTTGGCACGCTTATTTAGATTGATTCTGAGGTGAGGCAAACAATGACTTCGAATCTGCCAAAGAAGGGCGAGTTCTTCGAGTTGCGCCCAGATGCCCGACGGCGCGGCAAAGGGCATGGCGTCGTTTTTGAGAACGAGTCTTCCCTGAAGACGCCTCCAAATTTCCTCTTGCGTCCCGATCAGGGGGGCTTCCCGCCTCTGCGCGAGACCCCGCGTCTAGTGTATTACCCCAGCGAAGGGTGGCCACCGGAGGATCTTGAAGCTGGGATGAGCGGCTATTGGCTCGTTTCCGGGCGTCTCCGCGAGGTGATGGCGGCCGTGGATCCAGGCGCTTTTGCGTTCAGGGAGACTGACTATCGACTCGCTGATGGAGCAACGGGTGGCCCCTATTTCCTTTGCGATGTCATTAGGACCATCGATGCCTTGGATGAGGCAGCATCCCAGCTGAAGATCATCGTTAGTGACGACTATGAAGAGGGGAAATACTACGATCTGACTGGCGACGTCCGCTTGGCGTTCAAGCGGGAGGTCATCGGCGATGCTCACGTATTCCGGCTCCCTTACTACGAAGGTGTCTTCTGCGACCGCACTTTCAAGGAGGCGGTCGAAGCCGCGGGACTGATCGCCAGCGGTACGTCCAACGGTCTGTGGTTCTATGACGCGGTGAACTGCTGAGACCAGGCGATGCTTGAGTCAAGGAGGATTTGTGGCTGGACATTCCACTCATTTGCAGGACCATCACGCGATTGAGCAGCAGACGCTGAGGCACAGCCCATTGCTCGCAAAGTTGCAGGAGGCCGGGCGATTCAATATTCACGCCCAAGAGAACCGGCTGTTCCTCCCCGCAAACCCTGCCTATGCAGATGCGATGGGCATTACGCCGCACAGTGGCGGACCGTTGGGTGAATACCAGAACGGAATGATTCGGCGCTTGAACGAGATTCAGAGAACGCGAGACGGTAAGGCCGCGCTGCTGAATGACTCTGACGCCCTCGATAGAGTGATGGCACGTGTAGAAGCATTGCGAGACACGGTCAAGGTCGGGTTGATCAACGGCGATCTCAACACGAATACTCCGCTGGGAAGCACGCCTGCGATCACGAACAAACGAATCCGGGATTTTTTTGACGGAGTTCCTGAGTACCACCAAACGCATATCGCTCAGATCCAAGCCTTGAAAGGTTTCACCGGGGTCGACCTTGGCTGGGTGGCTGTCACTCATTCCGAAAGTGGTATCGTGACTACGCTCAATAGAATCGAGTATGACGCCAAGCCACTGACTCGCGGTGGAAACATTGAGTTGCAGCGAAGCGGCCTGTCGCTTGCCATTTCCAATGCTCACCACGGTGGCCGAGTTGTTCTGACAGAGCCGGGTATCCAGACGGTCGAGCGCGTGCTCGGCGAGGAGGCCGGGCATCGCATTCGCAGCCCGCGCTCGCAGCAAGGTGGTGCGACATTGGACCTCCTCCTCGGCGAAGCCTCCACCAGCCAACTGATCCGCTCCGGCGGCCTGCTCGCATCCGGCGCCGACGCCGTCATCACCGCCCGTCGCACCTCGCAGCTGCTGGAAGAGGGCAACGGCACCGCCGCCCGGTCCGAGCTCACCCATGCCTTGGCGCGCAACGGCGGTGGCTGGGTCGGTGGCATGGCCATGGCATCGGTGATCGGCACCTCCAGTTTCGTCCCAGCCGCCATCGTCGCAGGCGATGCGCTGCTGATGAGCAAGGCGTTCGACAGGGGCGCCGATCTGCTCGACAACCGCGCCATCTACCGGCAGACCGACAAGGCCGATGTCACATGGCAGTTCGATGGCCGCAACTGGCAGCGTCAGGCGGTCATGGACAGCGCGGGCGACGGGTTGGGCAATCCGGCTGAGCGTAGTGTGGGCGCCAGTTACGAGAAGGCCCGCGAGCTGGGCGCATATGCCCATGTAAAAGCGGTAGAGCTGGCGCTGGGCAAGGCACCGCCGCCGCAGGATCCTTTCAGTATTCCGGCGAAGGACGGCGAGGGCCGTCTGGACAATCCCAACTGGCACCGCGATGCGCAGACCGAACAGTGGACGCGGCAGGTCAAGATCAGCGTGTCCGGTGCCAACGACCGGGGTGTGCATGAGACGCAGACCGCCAGCCCCGAACGCGCCAACGAGTTGAATCGTGAGGCGGTGCAACGCATCGAGAGCAACATCGCCAACGGCAAGGCCGCGATTGCCGCCAGCTACCTGGAGACTTACGTCGCTACCCGCGCCAGCGACTTCGTGCCGCTGGTGCCGGAGGCGGTGGAGCAGGCCCGTGCCAGGCCCGACGCCATCCAGGGCTCGGACAACCAGCTTTACCAGCGCGACGAAGCAGGACAATGGCACCACGCTGGCCAGATCGTGCAGGGCAACATGGCGCTGGAGTTGGAGCTGACCCGCACCATTCAGCAGCCATCGCTCGATCAGTTCGACCAGACCATTGCCGCGTTGGACGCGCGGCCGTTGCCGTCTGCGGCGGAAGTGAACCAGAACGAGCTGCGCCACAGCTACTACGCTGCGGGCATCGCGCTGTCACCGGCGTGGGAGCAGGCCATTGCCCTTGCCACGGCGCGCACGCGCGAGCAGCACGGCATTACGGGTCCCACGCTGCAGGAACTGGGGCCTGCAGCCGAGGGCAACACGGGCGCCTCTCGGCCCATCACCCATTACCAGGTAGGCCAGGATGGCGTGGCGCGCGCCGTCGCGACCACCAGCACGCAGGAGCTGCAGGCCGCATGGAATGAGGTCCGAGCGCGTGCCAATGAGCAGGCGCCGGTGCCGGCCTCGCCCGAGCTGCGCATTGCTGCGCTGTCGGCGGGTGAGCAGGAGGCGTACCGGCAGGCACTGCAGGAAGCCAATCGGCTGGGTGCTGCGCAGGTAGATGCAGGACAGGCTGCACGGGCAGCCGCTCAGGTGGCACATGGCGACAAGCCATCCGAGCAGGATGGGAACGTGGAAGTGCGGCCTGAAGAGCCGGCGACTGCGCAAACCATCGCGCCTGTGGCGGTTGTGGCAGCGCCGCCCGCGATAGGGGTCACGCCACCGCCTACGCCCGCCCCTCAGGACAAGCCCGACCTTCAGCGGCACGCCGAGCAGCATCGCGAGCCACAGCGACGTGAGGCGGACCCCCAACCTCAGCCCCATCCAAACAACGGGGCGCCCACCGAAAACCGTACGGCCTCACAGAAGCTGGAGCCGGCTGGGCCGATGCAGGTGCAGCCGGCACCTGAGCGCGCGACGCCACATGCCGCCGCGCCCCCGGATGAAACAACGCAGACGATGCCCACGCAGCGCATAGAGCAGGCATCGGAGCCGGAGCGGATGGCCCCGGTGCCTGCGGTTGCTCCCACTCCAAAGCAGGACATGGCAGTGCAGGAGGTGGAACCGGTGCCCTTCAAGGAGCCGGTGCCTGCTGAACCTGCGCGCGATCCGTGGCCTTTGGAGCAGGAAGCGGCACAAACCATGCCAGAGCCCAAACCGGCTCCATTGGATGACCCCCAGCCTGTCACTGCGGCTGTCACTGTTCCTGCCGCGCCCACGATTGCGCCAAGCCCTGAGCCAGCCGCGCCCGCACCGGATGAGGCATCGGCCCCGAACCTGGCGCTGCAGGACCCTACGCAGCCCGGCCATCCCGATCACGCGCTGTATCAGCAGATCCGCGAGGGCGTGGAAGCGCTGGACGCCAAGCACGGCCGCAGCTTCGATGAAGTCAGCGAACGCATGACCGCCAGCCTTCTGGTGCTGGCCAAGGACAACGACCTGGAACGGGTGGACCATGTGCTGGTGAGCAACGCCACGCACGAACACCCGGCCGGGCACACGCTGTTCGTGGTGCAGGGCGAGCCCAGCAACCCGGCGCATCAGCGTGCTGCGATGCCGACCGAGCTGGCGGCGCAGACATCGGTGGAAGAATCACTGCAGCAGTTCGACTCTGTCAGCCGTGAAGCGCATCAGCGTGCACTTACGAATCAGATGGATCAGCAGCTGGAAGATCAGCGGGTGCAACACGACATCCAGATTCGTGCGGCCAGCGGGGGATGATCAACGTGTGAGCTGCACTGGGCGACCTGCGAAAAGGACCGAAGATGAAGCCACAAGGAAAGCGCCGGATCTGCATGCTCGCTGGACTGCTCGTTCTTCTGGCTACGGGGTGCCGACCCGAGGCGGCTCGCGACGCAGGCTCGATAGCAGAGGCCCATCGTCCGGATCTGGTGCCGCTTGTGCGCGCCATGCCCACCTCGTCAATGGATGAACCATTGGCAGTGGAATTCGATGTGGATGTTCCCAGCAGGAATTCCTCTCCAACGCTCATGATCGGCATTCGGGTCAATCGTACGGACGACGTCCCGGCACTGGAGGCACTGGTCGATGTTCAGGCATCCGGGCTCCAGGCCAACGTCTCCATGGCGCGCCTGGAATCGGGTGGATGGAAGGACGTGCCGTTGCTCCGGCTGGAGTCGATCATCGGGGAACCTGCCCGGACGATTCCCATCCCCGCCGATGGTCGAGTAACCAGCGCGTGGCTGGACGATGCTGACGTACTGGCGCTGCAGAATGCTGGGCTGGAACGACCCGGTGATACCTACGCACAGCTGGCCTTCGCATGGGCACGCAATCCCTCGCCGGGCCGATACCGGGTTGAAGTGCAACTGCATTCGCCTCTGACGCAGCTTGATCCGTATCACCCCGAACTGCTGATTGCCTACCTGCGCAGGCCCAAGTAGCGAAGCAGTCAGCTTCTTGGATTGCTGGCTGGTTCACACATTCAGCATGCCAGTCGTGGCCCCAACTTTGTCCTCCACCTGCCCCCCATCCCACCTATGCCATCATCCGGCCAGGACCGCAGCACCCATCAAGGCTGAACAGGCATGGAGCAGGCAACACGCTACACCGCAACGCTGTACCTGGCCGCGCCCGGCACCCCGCTGAAAAGTGGTGGCATCTCGCCGCGCGGCCATATGTACCTGCAGGTGGCCGCGGGCGACGAGGCCCACAGCTACGGCTTCGCGCCACCGCGCCACGCGCCGGGCGAAGCCCGCACCGGCGTGCAGTACGCGCAGGTGCGCCACGATGATGCCGACGAACATCTGGACCCGTACTACAGCCGCACCCTGGAAATCTCCGAGGAGCACTACGGCTGCCTGCGTGATTTCGCCGAGGAACCGGCCGAGTTCGAATTCGACGTGGATCGCCCGGCCACCATCAACCGCTGCAGCGATTTCGTCTGGGCGGCGCTGCACTACGCCGGCCTGCATCCGCTGCCGGCGCCGCTGGATGGCGGCAGCAACCTGGGCGAGTTCGCGGTGCTGTTCAACCTGCCGGAAATCCAGTGCATTGCCGCGCCGTTCCCGGGCAGCGATCTGAATGCCGAAACCCACCACGCGATGCCCGAGCGCGAGGCCGAACATCATCGCCAGGGCGACCGCGCGATCGATGAACCGCCACCGACGCCGATTGAAGTGGCCGGCACGCTGCTGGACCCCTCACATCCGGACCATCGCCTGTTCTCGCAGCTGATCCAGAAAGTGGCCGAACTGGATGCCGCGCACGGCCGCCCGTTCGATGCGGCCAGCCAGCGCATCAGCGCCAGCCTGCTGGTGCTGGCCAAGCAGAACAATCTCTCGCGCGTGGACCACGTGCTGCTCAGCAGGCCGACCCAAAGCAGCCATGCGGCGGAGAGCATCTTCATCGTGCAGGGGGACCGCAACGACCCGGGGCACCGCCGCGCCAGCATCGCCACCGAGGTGGCGGCCAAGACCGATGTGGCCGATTCGCTGCGGTTGAAGGAGCAGTAACCCGCGCGCCTGCCATACGCGCGCCGGCGCACGCCACGCTTCCCACCTGCTACCATTCCCCCGCAACCCCAGCCAGCCCACCCCGCGCAGACAGATGCGGGGCGGGCCGTCGCAGTACGGCCCAGCGAGCCAGGACACCTTCCCGTGCCCATTCAAGGACGCTCGCATGTTCCGTAATCCTCTCTTCCGCTCGGCCGCGCTGGCCGTTGCCGTTTCGCTCAGCCTCGGCGTGCCCTCGGCGTTCGCCGACAACGCACCCGCTGCCAGTGCCACCGCCGCAGTACAGCGCCAGGCCGTGGCCAAGGGCCTGTACGAGCTGGCCTACAGCCCGAAGCAGAACGCCGTGTTCGTGGCCTCCTCCGGCGGTTTCGGCGATGACGCCGGCCCGGCCCAGGTGCTGCGCCTGAACCCGGCCACGCTGGCCGTGGAAACCCGCATCCCGCTGGAGCGCAAGGCCTTCGGCGTGGTGCTGGATGACGCCCACAACCGCCTGTACGTGGGCAACACCGTGGACCTGTCGGTGACCGTGGTCGACACCGCGCAGAACAAGGCCGTCGGCACCATCCAGCTGATGGAGAAGAAGACCGGCAAGGACGGCCAGGCCGCCTACACCCACGACCTGCGCGAACTGGTGGTCGACAGCGCGGGCAACCGCCTGTACGTGACCGGCCACAGCAGCCAGCCGGACGTGAGCAGCGTGCTGTTCGTGATCGATACGAACACGCTGAAGGTGATCAACACCATCGACGGCCTGGGCAATGCCAAGGCACCGGGCCTGGCGCTGGATGTGGCCAACAAGCGCGTCTATACCAGCAACCTGCTGGCCGAGCTGGTGGTGGTGGGCACCGATTCGAACAAGGTCGTGGCGCAGCACAAGATTGCCGCCGAGCAGCCGATGAACATCGCGCTGGACCCGTCCGGCAAGCGCCTGTTCGTCACCGACCAGGGCTCGGAGATGCTGCGTGGCTACCAGGCCAAGAGCAGTGGCCTGGTCAGCAAGCATCCGGGCCAGCGCGTGCTGGTGCTCGACCGCAGCACCGGTAAGGAACTGGCCAGCATCCCGACCGATGCCGGCCCGCTGGGCATCCTGCTGGATGCACCGCGCAAGCGCCTGTACGTGACCAACCGCGAAGCCGGTACGGTGACCGCGTACAACAGTGACAGCTACCAGAAGGTGGCGACCTACAAGGTGCCGACCCACCCGAACAGCTTGGCGCTGGATGCGAAGAACAACGTGTTGTTCGTGAGCATCAAGAACGGCGAGAAGGATGACAAGGGCGCTGACGAGAGCGTGGCGCGGATTCAGCTGTAATGGGGTGACGCCGGGGCACGCCCGGCGGCGAGCCGCGTGAAGAAGGCAGGGTGAAGACCCTGCCTTCTTCATTGGCCGGTTGCGGCGCCAGCAGCCGGAGGCTAGGGTTGAACCTCATGGCAGGGAGCCAAAGGATCTGAATCATGCTGGGTATCCACCGTTGGCTGCGCGCCGGCCTGATCTTCACGCTGGCGGGTGCACTCGGCGCCTGTAGCAGCCGCGTACCGGATGCGCCGGAGCCGTTGAATCTGATCAAGCCGATCAACGCGGCCGAGTCCGGCCAGGCGGTGCGGTTCGAGTTCGAGACGAATGCCCGCAACTTCCACCCGGGTCGCACCTATGCGCTGGAGCTTGAGTTGCAGCACCAAGGGACGCGAAAGCCCGACGAGCCTGACGTGGGCACAATGAGGATCCCGTTCGAGGTGACCCTGCAGCAATGGCGTGCTGATGCCTGGAAGGATGTTCCCACCTACGACAGCTATCAGGCCGGGGTGCTCAATGCAGGTGAACAGCTTCCGGAATGGCATGCATCCAGCGAATGGCGGTATACGTCGCCGCACATGGGCAGTGATGGCCAGTACACGCTGAGCCTGGTTGCTCTGCCAATGGAAATTGACTCCCGCTACCGTGTGGACGTGCGTACGGTGCAGAGGACAGAGGCACTGCAGGGCTACTCGGCCCGTTTTCGGATCCATGCCGCCCGACCCGCTGGAAAGTAATCAATCGCCTGGTTGCGACGCCGTTGGTCACCCGCTAGGGTTGAACCCCATGGCAGGGAGCCAAAGGATCTGAATCATGCTGGGTATCCACCGCTGGCTGCGTGCCGGCCTGATCTTCACGCTGGCGGGCGCACTCGGCGCCTGCAGCAGCCGTGTACCGGATGCGCTGGAGCCGCTGGATCTTGTCAAGCCGATCAACCTTGCCGAGTCCGGGCAAGCGGTGCGGTTCGAGTTCGAGACGAATGCCCGAAACTTCTATTCGAGTCGGCCCTATGTGCTGGATCTCGAGGTTCAGCGACATGGGCCCGGGCCTGGCAGTGAGCCTGACATGGACAATGTCCATGTTCCCTTCCAGCTGTCCCTGCAGCGCTGGGTCGCAGGTGCCTGGCAGGACGTTGCAACTTCTGATGTCTATCAGGCAAGGGCGCGCAATCTGGGTGAGCCGCTCCCCGATTGGCATGCGTCGGCGAATTGGCGCTACGCGCATGAGGTATCGATGGACACCAGCCGATACAGGTTGAGCATCGTCGCCCTGCCGATGGAAACCGATGCCCGCTACCGCCTGGATGTGCGCACGGTGAAGCCCACCGCTGCGCTCGAGCATTACCCGGCGCAACTGCGGGTTCATGCCGACCCGCTCTCTGGGAAATAGCCTCCATCCCACTGCTGGAAGGAACGGAACTGAAGGATTTTTCTTATGGATAAGCCGCGCTACACCGTAGAAATCGTCATTGCCGCACCTGGTACGCCGTTGGTGGACGAGAGAGGTGTACAGAAAGTTGTGGACGGGGTTCCGCAGACATCCGGGCCCGGGCACATGTTCTACGTGCTTCATGGGCCGGACAAGACGACGCGGAGTTTCGGCTTCGCTCCTTCCGAGCATGGAAGCATGAACGGGCCGGGCGAGGTAATGAAGACCGATGCGGGCGAGTACAAGAACCCCCATTACAGCCGCACCCTAGAGATCAGCGAGCAACAGTACAGAAAGCTCGAAGCCTTCGGCTCGCACCCGGACAAGTACGGTTTCGATCTTCAATACAAGGATGTGCGCCACAACTGCGTTGACTTCACTTGGGAAGCGCTGAACCACGCGGGCATCGAGCGGAAAAGAAGCATCGACGTGAACGCGCTGGGCGGCGGTATTGGCCAATTGCTTCCCGATGTCCGCATTCCCTTGGACAGCAAGGGCGCAGGCAAGGATGCATTCCGACCGCTGCGCAACATCCACGGTGTGGATAGCATTGATCCGCCGTTTCCGGACAGCGAGCTCAACCAGAGGAAAACCAATCCCCTGCCGGAGCGCAGTCTCAAGCAACACATGCTGAGTGATGCCGAGGGCATGGGCGAACGAAGCGGTGATCTTCTGGCCCGGCACAGCAACGACCCGCTGCTCTCGCAGATCCACCAGGGCGTGGCCCGGCTCGATGCCGAGCGGGGCCGTGCCTTCGATGCCACCAGCGAGAACATCAGTGCCAGCCTGTACGCGCTGGCCAAGGCCAATGGCCTGACCCAGGTCGACCATGTGCTGTTGAGCGATCGCACCGCGCAGGCCGATGTGGCGCAGAGCATCTTCATCGTCCAGGGGGAGCGCAACGACCCGGCACAGTTGCGGGCCAGCATGCCAACTGCGCTGGCCGCGCAGACACCGGCAGAAACCTCGTTCGAGCGCGCTGAGCAGCTGTCACAGTCGGGGCAGGCGCGCTCGCAGGATGAGCTGCAGCAGCGGCAGGTGCAGGAGCAGTCCGGGCCGCGCATGGCCTAGGGCGGCAAGCGCACGGCGAGTCGACCTTCCAGCGCTGGGTCGCCAGTAACGCTGGAGGCGGCTCAGCCCAGGCGGTGTGCCGGGTTCTGCTGTTGTTCCTGCTCACGGGCCTGCTGTTCGGGCAGCTGCCCCATGGCGGGCTGCTGCGGGGCAATGCCCAGCGTCTGCATCGATTGCTCGACCGGCGTCTGTGCGGCCACTGCGGTCGGCATCATCGCCCGCAGGTGCGCCGGATTGGCCGGGTCGCCCTGTACCACGAAGATGTTGTGTCCCGCCGGCTGGTTGGCCGTGGCATGGCTGACCAGCACGTGGTCGACCTGCTGCAGGCCCTGCTCGCGGGCCAGCACGGTCAGGCTGGCAGTCAGGCGTTCGCTGGTCTGGTCGAACGGACGGCCATGCTGGGCGTCCAGTGCGGCCACGCCCTGGCGGATCTGCTGGTTGAGGCCGTACTCGGGGTGGTTGGGGGTGATCTCTGCCATGGGGCGATCTGCAGCGGTAGGTCGTGATGGACCCTGGCAGTATAGAACCGGCCCGTGAACCACCGCTTCGCGGCGGTCAGTCCGCCGGCCGATGGTCGTAGCTGATCACCCGCTCGGCCAGCCAGCGCCCGTCCACGCGGCGCCAGACCTGGATGAAGCGCGCCTGGCCGGTCCAGTGCTCGACACCCTTTGCATCGCGCTCGTGGAAGCGGTGGTCGCCGATTTCCAGGGCGCGATCGTCGTGCAGCGGAAACACCTGCAGCGAGGTCTCCACCAGTTCGCGGCGCAGGTGGGTGTGGTTGGCGCGCGTGCTCTCGCACAGGGCGGCCACGCTGCGGCGGAAGTCGTCGCGCTTGCTGGCGGACTTGCCCGCCTTGTCATGGAAGAACTCCATGTCTTCAGTGGTCATGGCCGCCGCCTTGTCGGCGTCGCAGTCGTCGAACGCGGCGGCGAACAGCTGCGTGTCGGCCTGGCGGATCTGCTCGCGCAGCGTTTCGTTGGCGTTCGGCGTGGCGGCCAGGCCGGCGGCAAGCAGGGGCAGGGTGAGCAGCAGCATGGCGAAGCTCCAGGGCGGGATTCGCGCAGGCTCGCACGCCGCTCTGGGGGCCGCAGCCGCCCTGCGACGAAACGGGATTTCCAGGGAGTGAATGCCCGCATCGGTGGATCGGCCGGGTGGCGTGGGCTGTGCAGAGGGTGTCATGGCCGCCGGCGATTCCATCACGACCGCGATAGGGCCCGGTCTCTAGCCTGAGATCCTCCCCTTCCATAGGAGCTCCCATGCCTGCTTCCCGCATCCGTCTGCACGTTGAAGACACCGGTGGCGACGGCCGCCCCGTGATCCTGATCCATGGTTGGCCGTTGTCAGCCGATGCGTGGAAACAACAGGTGTCGATCCTGCGCGACGCCCAGCACCGGGTGATCAGCTACGACCGCCGCGGCTTCGGTCGTTCCGACAAGCCGGCCGAGGGCTATGACTACGACACGCTGGCGGCGGATCTGGCTGGGCTGATCGAGGAACGTGATCTGCGCGATGTCACTCTGGTCGGCTTCTCGATGGGCGGCGGCGAAGTGGCCCGCTACGTGGCCAACCATGGGCAGGAGCGCCTGCACAGCGTGGTGTTCGCTGCGGCGGTGCCGCCGTTCCTGCTACGCAGCGACGACAACCCGGACGGCCCGCTGACCCAGGACAAGGCTGACGAAATGCGCAGTGGATTGGAGAAGGATCGCGAGGCGTTCTTCGATGGCTTCACCCGCGATTTCTTCAGCGCCAATGGCCAGCTGATGGTGACCGAAGAGACGCGTCAGGCAGCCATCGCGCTGTGCCATCAATCCGACCAGACGGCGGCGCTCGGCTGCATGAAGGCGTTTGCCACCACGGACTTCCGCGATGACCTGAAGAAGATCACGGTGCCCACCTTGATTCTGCACGGCGACAGCGACGCCATCGTGCCGTTCGAAGGTTCCGGGCAGCGAACGCACCGGGCGATTGCGCGCAGCGAGGTGGTGATCCTTGAAGGCGCGCCTCATGGCTGCAACACCAGCCATGCCGACCACTTCAATCTGGCGCTGCTGAACTTCCTGAAGCGGTAAGCATGCGGCCATGCGCCAGACCAAGACACCCCCGTGGAAGAAGCCCAACCCGAAGGGCCAGACGTCGCAGCCGCTGTCAGCTGCGCAGAAAGAGGCGGCGCGGCAGCGTGCGGAAGAGAATGGGCGACGTTATCCGAATCTGGTGGACAACATGTGGGCCGCGAAGCTGCCGCGTGGATCCTGATCTGTAGAGCCGAGCCATGCTCGGCTAGCGCGCGTAGCGCGTGCTTTTTCACGGGACAGCAGCCGAGCATGGGCTCTGCTCTACAGGTTGGCCAGCGGCGTCCAACCGGGTTCCAGCCAGGGCGCGATCTTGTTCTGGCGGACGGTGATGGCCTCAACTGGCAACCCAGCCAGGCGCGCAAGCTCCGCACGCATCACTTCGCCGTCCACAGGCACGGGCGTAGCCACCTGCAGCCGATCACGCTGATGCCTTACCTGCACCGGCAGCGTTGCATGCGCCTGATGCTCGCCGCCGGTGCGCCCGATCGGGTAACCCAGGGTTACAGGCCGCGACAACTGCGCCAGTGTGGGCTGCCACGCCTGCAGTACAAGCGTCTGCCTTGCAGCGGGAACGTGCACTTCAGCAATGGTGGCCGGGTAGCCGGCAAGGCTCTCGACCATCACCTGGAAGCGCGCGCCATCCGGCATGACCAGTACGGCGGCGATCAGTGCGCAGAGCGAAACGAAAGCTGCCGCGAGGTTCCAGCATCGCGGCGCCGTAGCCGGGCGAGTCGCGTTGCGCAGCCCCGGTTTGCGCCGCAGCTTGCGCCTGTAGATGCGTCGATCCTTCCTGCGTGGGCTGCTGCTGTGTTCGGGCAGGTTCAATGGAACGCGGGGAAGGTGTGCCACGCGAGCCTTGATCAGGCGCGACAGCAGCATCCAGGCCAGCACGAACGCCAGCAACGGAAACAGCGTCCGCACCCACAGATACAGCGTGACCATCCACGATACCTCGACATACGACCATCCATGCTCATCTACATCCTACCGGGGCGGACGTGGGCTGTCGTATCCGCCCGCCGACAACCAGGGAACGCTTGGTTAGGATGGTTCTTTGTTGTCATGGATGAACCTATGGCCTCTGCTGCTACCCGCTTCTGCCGTATCTGTGGTCCTGGCCCGATCCTGCTGGTACTGCAGGTAGTGGCACTGCTGGCGGTTGCGCTGGCCGCAGGTTTCTTCCACTACCGCGTGGGACTGCTGCTGGAGCCGGTGGATGAAGCCTGTGGTGGCCCCGATCCTGCCGCGCGCATGCAGGTGGCCGAACAGCTGCTGGCGCGCTCCACGGCGTTGGCGCCGTGGCAGCCGCTGCAGTGGATCCCGATGGCCGGAGTGGTTCTGGCTCTGCTGGGTGCGATGTCGATCAGCGTCTACCGGCTGGGGCGCCTGTCGGGACGCCTGCGACGCGCCAACTGGGGGTTGATGGCGCTGCACGCCGCGATCCTGGCACTGGCCGTCAGGGCATTGCATCTGTACGACATGGCATGGACCAGCGTGGCCAAGCTGTCCCCAGCGGCGTGCCTGGTGGAACTGGGCGAACAGGGCCGGCTGCCGCTGGCACAGGCGCAGCAGGTGGTGTTCGAGATCCTCACCCATGAGCATGCGCCGCTGCTGCGCAATCCCGATGACCTTGCCTTGGTGCTGGTCGCGTTGATACTGGTGGCAATGGCTGCAGGATTCATGCTGTGGCGGGCGATCGTGCGCGAACGTCAGGTGCAGTCGCCCAGCCCCTGACGGATGTGTGACCAACCACGCGCCCGCAATCGCGCTACAGTCTGCGCTTCGCTCCTGCAAGGAAGTGCTGATGCGTTGGTTGCTGCGTGCTGTGCCGTTGCTGCTGTGTTCGTTGGCGGTACACGCCGCTGAAGTGGATCGCCGGATCGCGGTGACCATCGACGACCTGCCCTGGGCGCGGGTGGACCAGATCGTTCCGCCGGATCTTCAGGCGCGGCACGAAGCGCTGATGGCGCAGCTTCACCAGGCGGACGTGCCGGTGGTCGGCTTCGTCAACGAGAACAAGCTTGAGATCGACGGCCAGGTGCACCCGGCGCGGGTGCAGATGCTGCGCGACTGGCTGGACGCCGGTTATGCGCTGGGCAACCACACCTACTCGCACATGGACCTGAATGCCAAGGGCGTGCCTGCATTCCAGCAGGACTTCCTGCGTGGCGAGACGGTGCTGCGGCCGTTGCTGGCCGAGCGCGGACAGGCACCGCAGTGGATGCGCCATCCTTATCTTCGGGCTGGCCGCACACCGGAAGAGCGTGCGGAGATGGACGTGTTCTTCAAGAACCACGGCTATCGCGTAGCACCGGTCACCGTCGACAACGGCGAGTGGGTGTGGGCGTTCGCCTATGCCAACGTGATGAACGAGCAGCCCGATTCCCCGGCACGCGAGGCGACGTTGGCGCAGCTGCGCAAAGGCTATGTGCCCTACATGCTGAACAAGCTGGACTACTACGAGAAGCAGTCGCAGGCGCTGCTGGGCTATGCGCTGCCGCAGGTGTGGCTGATGCACGCCAACGAACTCAATGCGGCCACGTTCGCCGAACTGGTGGCGGCGACGAAGCGCCGCGGCTATCGCTTCATCTCACTGGATGAGGCGATGCGTGACCCGGCCTATACACGTGGTGCCGAAGGCTACAGCGGCCGTTACGGCCCGAGCTGGTTGCACCGCTGGGCGATGGCGGAGAAGAAACCGAAGGAGTTCTACGCCGGTGAACCCGAGGTGCCGGCGTGGGTGATGAAGCTGGCCAAGGTGGATTCTGAGTGACGCTCAGCGCTTGACGGCCAGCACGCCGTCAAGCGCCAGCTCGGCCTTGAAACCGGCCTTTTCCAGGCGCTTGGCCACTTCACGCGGCACATCGCGGCCGCTGGTCAGCTTGTTCGGCGCACCGGTGTAGTGGAACAGGCGGCCACCCTTGCGGATGACGCGGGCGAGGTGGTCGTAGAACACCTGCGAGTACAGCTCGCCAGCAATGCCGAAGCGCGGCGGGTCGTGCAGGATCGCGTCGACACTGTTGCTGGCCACCTGTTCGATCTGCTGCGAGACATCGCCGTGGCTGAACTGCAGGCGGCCCCCGGCGGCGGCCGAGTCCGGATCCGGCGACCATGGGTTGAGCGTGCGCAGCCACATCACGTCGGCGTTCTTCTCGAACGAACGGATCTGGCCGACACCGGCCTCCAGCGCACAGGCGGCGAAGTAGCCCAGGCCGCCGCAGGTATCGAGGATGACCTTGCCGGCCGGGGCGACCAGCTCGACCTTGCGGCGTGCATCCTCGAACGGTGACAGCTTGGAGGTCGGCAGCATCTTGATGCCGTCGATCTCGAAGGTCGGTGCGCCCCATTCGGTGGGCACCAGCTTGATCAGTGAACCGCTGTAGCGCGAGATCGGCGCGAACTCCTCGCCATCCCAGTAGTACAGCGTGCGGTCCTTCAGCTTGCCGGGCCACGGGTAGGCCTGGCCACGGAAGTGGAAACCGCCGCCATCCAGCGCCACGCTGTCCTCGCTGCGGCCGAGGTCGAGCGAGCCCTGCCAGTCGGCAGCGCCCTTGTCATGGGCACGGCGCAGGGTATCGGC
>NZ_JASJSI010000037.1:0-41112 GCF_030237085.1 Stenotrophomonas maltophilia group sp. Smal32 | reverse complement strand
ATGACTCTGACCTTACCTGTTCCCACCCCAGCCCTCCCGAGCATCGCCCGGATTGATCCTGGTCCAGGTGCGATACTGGTCAGTTCGCCAAGCTCTTGAGCAAAGATCAAAGGCCTGGCCAGATCTGGCACTTTGCTAAAAGGCTTTTCCACCGTTCTGCTGTAGCCACCGGTCAGCCACCAGAGCATCTGCAGCTCCTCTTCACCAAGCCTGATGCGGCGATAAAGCTCTTTCACCACACTATTTTGCCCCGCCACGACCCTCTCGATCGCGGTTGACGTTTCAGTGCACAGCTCCTCAAAATGAACCTTGATTTTCTCGGGCTGCATTGTCGCAAGCTCGTCAGCGTCGACCTCGAACTCAACCTTTGGAGCTGACAGGATGACCTCATCGTCGTTCTGCCGGATATGCTTGCTGGCCGACAGAGCGACAATTGCATTCTCTGCCAAGCCTACTAGATCCATCGGCAAATCTGGCCGCCGCAACCCTCCGACTGCCGTAGTCGTGATCACCAATGCGGCATCAGGCATAGTGCCCAACAGGCGCTCCAACGTCGCCGCTGCAAGCACCTGCAGCTCTCGCACGTCCCGCGCGCCGTCAAATTGCGGATCATCTCCAGAAATGGTTGAAATGACAGTTTTATATTCGTCATCCAGGCTCTCGCCCTTCCTCCCAAATGCCGGGACGGCCGTCTGGAATGCAAGTCGCGCCAATACCTCGATAGTGACGTGATTGGCCTTTCCAGCCTGCTCCACTAGGCCGTTCCACCGCATATCGCGCCGATCACCATCATCCATGAATGCGTCGGAATACCATCTGGCAAAATTACTGCTCATCCCCTGCAGCTTGGCCATTATCATTTCTCCAGCCTAGCGACTGCGGTCGCTACTTCGTTGATAAGATTTCGCTCACCAGCTCGAATCAGCGCCCGACCATATCGCTCAGGCTCTGGCAGCTTCAGTTCGTCCCTTTCAAGCAGGCAAAGATCCAGCGCAATCTTGCGACGCTGCCCGCTCGTCAGGCGCCAGAATCGATAAAGCAGGTCCCTGTTGTCAGATTCACCCATGGCCGCCTCCGCATCTTGGGCGTCAACCGTTTCCGGGCCATTACTCTGAGAAACCTTGCGACACACCGCCGGCGCGGCGATCTCGCACGCACCGATGACCGGCAGTGGCTCCTCCTCTGGGACTAGGATGCTCGCGCGGAAAACTGTTGCCTTCTGCTGCGTCAAGATTGGGACAAAGATCTCGGGATTGTCCTGCAAGCGCCGCTGATGAAGAGACACTTCGATGCGACGATCTGCACCAGCCCCCTCCACCTCCAAATTGATCAAATTATAGCCAGGAAGATAAGGCTGCTCGGCTCGTGACGGGTTAATGGCACCAGCGCCGATTCGAACGTAGTTGTCCGCCATCACGGCCCGCTGCTTGTGCTTGTGACCAAATAGGTGGAACGAAGCCCGGCCGGTGAGCGCGTCGTCTACCGCATCTCCATCCACAAGCCAGTCGATCGGATGGTGAACCAGCACCATATTCGCTGTATTCGGGATGGGATCCAACACAGTTTGCTTGGGGCCCAAGTACAATGTACCCTGCACATCATCCCTACCGTCTCTGCCTGACAGCAGCGTGGACGTGAGCCCATGAATGCGCAGTTTCACGCCCCCCTCTAACTCAATGTCCTGATGCCAGAATGGTTTTGCTGGCCAAATCTGGCACATAAGTGGAGCTGCAAACTCATTATAGGCGGCATGTGGCAACAGGAGAGACTGCCCGCTCGCTTCATGACTCAGCTGCTGCGAAAGACGCCATTCCCTATCGGCAGCTGCGGCAGTCGCGACGACGTGCTGCGCATTCTGGGTCGGCACGTTCTTCGCGACGACCGATCTATCAACGTCGTGATTACCTGGAACAACAAAAATCCGTTCAAGAGGACACTTCGATATCTCAGCAAGCTGCTGTATCCACACCCAAGCTGTCGCATACTCGTCCGGAGCCCCCTTGAAGGCCACGTCGCCACCAATGAGGATTGCGCCAATCGGTCCGAGCGCTCGAACCTGCTCGGCGAGATCGCGCATCATACGGGTACGGATCGCGGAATCTGGATCCTGCTCGGGCACCAGACACTGCGGCGACTTAAAGTGGATGTCGGAGATATGTAGCATCAACATCTTCGGCGCGATTCCTTTAGCGACCAAGTCAAAATGTAGTATTCGCGTGAAAAGTACACTTCATATGGGTTAACTTCAAGCCGAGACTGAAGTCTACAACCTCTGCGCACAAACGCCTCAGGAGGAACACCACCACATCCCCCATTTCCTCAAACGCTTTGTATTCCGCCGTTCCCCACGCGAGAGAGAATCGACGGATCACCCGTCCAGCCTGTGGCGAGGCTGCGAGCCGATACATGTTACGGGTCGCATCCATGTCCAGTGCGGATTGCGAAGCTAGATTAGCGTTCATATGCGTTTGAATGCGAAAGACATCCCCCTTACGCGCTCAGGACAGAACCACTTCGCAAGCCATCGCTATCGAGATGTCACCCCAACCCTAGCACCAGAACAGGTAGCGCCGCGCGGCGACTGTGATGGACACCAGTCGCCGCCAAAAGAGCTAAGCAAGCTCATTCCCACTCGATCATCAACAGCTCACGCAAGTCCGCGTGGTTAAAGGGATTTGCTTTGATCGACATAGGCCGTTACCGTCGCTTTTACCGTCAGAAAAACAGGTCCTTTGCTGGCGCGGGTTTACGCGGCATCGGCTCATCATCAATCAGCGCTTAGGATACCGCAGCAAGTCGCGTGGCGAGCAAGTCGGCCTGCTCGGCAAACTTCTTCGCATCGGTCTTCTGCAACTGCGCCAGGTTGTGCAGCTTCCAGCGGATGCCCGGCAGTTGTTCGAGGTGTGCGATGTCCAGCAATGACCACTCCGGCGTGCCAGCGGCCAGCGACAGCAGGAAGCGCCGCTCGTCGTCGTCCAAACCCTGCTGGATTTCGCGCACCATGCGTTCTCGCGCGTCGAGCAGCGCATCAAGCGGCACCGGCTCGGTCGTCATGCCTTGGAAGTTGTGCTCGTAGTCGTGCCGGATGTCCCGCAGCGTCGTGAACAGCACTTCGTGGATCGGCCGATTGCTGCTGGCCAGGTAGACCACGAAGGCGCGCCGGATGCCGGGCGTGATGCCCTCGTGCGCAAAGAGCTGCATCACGTCGAACAGATCACGCGGATGCTGCCGATCCAGCGCCGCCACCAGCTTGCCGCCGTACACGTCTTCCAGCGACACCACCGGAATCTCCAGATCGGCCATCAGCACATCGCAGGCCATCGGCGTCAGCGAGGCGCGGTGCACCGGCTGCACCGTGCCACGCATGACGAAGTTGACTTCGACCTTGACCTGAATCGAGCCACGACGCACCAGCAACTTCGTCTCCCCTGCTGCTGCCGCCGGCGCGTGTGTCTGGAACCCTCGCTTCTTCAACCGTTCGGCAGCTTGCCGGACGGCCTCGCTGATGCGCGCCAGCGCCTCATCACGCGGCAACGTGTGATCGGGAAAGACCAGATCGAAATCTACCGACAGGCGCGGCATGTCACGCACAAACAGGTTGATCGCCGTACCGCCCTTCAGGGCAAAGGTATCGTCAACAAACACCAGCGGTGCCACCTGCGTCAGCAGGCGCGCGGTATCGAGATAGGTCTGGTTCATGGCTTGAGCACCAGCAGGCCATCGGCCGAGCGGGACACCCAGGGCCGGTCGCTGCCTGTCGGCAGCGTGGACGGGTCGAGCTTGGCCACCCAAGGCAGCGACGCCTCACGGCCGAGTTGCAAGCACAGCCGCACGGTCTTGACGTTCGTGCAACGCTGCAACAGCTCGCGCAGCACATTGGCGCGCAGGCTATAGGCGCTCTCCACCAGTTCGCGGGCTTCCTGTAAGGGCTGGCGCACGCCAACCTCACTCAACAGTTCCAGCAAGGCGCGCTCCGGCGCGGACACCTGCGGCGCCCCGCTGCGCTTCTCGAACGGGCCAACGTGCAACAAGGCGGCCGGCTGCTCGTCGAACAGCCGTTTGCGGTGGTATTCAGCTGGGAATCGTTCCGTGAACCATTCCGGCAAGCGTGCGGCCTTCCAGCCATACAGATGCAGCACCGGCTGCTGCGCTACGTACTGCCGCACACCGTACCAGTCCAGCGCCGACTTGCCGCCGACGTGCAGCCCCTCGAACTGGCGCTGCAACAGCAGCAGGCTGGGATGAAGCGCCGGGGGATCGTTGGGGCGGCAAAACACCCCCCGCGCCAGGCGCGTGAGCCACCCTGCCCGGACGTAGTGAACAGCCAGGTCAGCAGAGATGCCCAACGCCGCCAAGTCCAGCGAGGTCAGCGGCGTTCCCGGTGCCAACCGGGTGTAGAGCACATTTAATCTGCTTGAATTAGTCGTAGCCACACTACGATATATATATCTTTTCCAAGAAAACGTCAATTTGATGTGGAACCACCAATCGTAGGCTGGATACGACAATGGAATCTAATCCACACAATCACCCTTTCGGCATAGCCGTGCGGGAAGAAGGTCGGGTGTCATCTCCCCTGCCCCGCCGGAATCCTCGATCCCCAGCGATAAACGCCTCCAGCATGTGCGGGATCAGCGTCATGGCATCGACCGTCTCGCCATACGCCTGCGCGTGCAGCGTGGCGTAGCGGTCAAGGTCGGCTTTCAAGCTGACCGGGCACGCAAAGGTCAGCTTGATGCTCTCGGTCTTGGGCAGCGGCCCGAGCCGCAGATTCTTGGTTGTGCTCATTGGATCGCCCCCCGTTGGAAGAACATCGGCTGGTAAGGCCGCAACACCAAATCGCGGTTGACGATGATGCGCACCGGCAGGCCCGGCCGCGTGGTCAGCGTCGGCTGGATATTCATGTTGCGCCGGGTGATCTCTTGGCCGACCTGATTGATGCTGTCCTGCGCGCTGTCGCGCCCGGCAATCACGATGCGGTTGCCGTCCTGCCGGTTCTCCGGCGCGGCCAGTTCGGCGCCCACGCCCAGCAGCGTCGTCAACACCGCGCCCGCAACGATGCGATTCCAGTGCCAGTTCACGTCATCCTCCAGGCCGGCGTAGCCGGCCGGATCGGTGCCCACTAGGTTGTCGAGCGTCAGCGAAGACGTGTCGGGCAAGATGATCCGGTTCCACACTACTTGCACGCGGCTCTGCCCGTAGCTGACCTGGCTGTTGTAGCGCCCAAGGATGCGCGCCCCCTGCGGAATCAGCAGGAACTTGCCCGTGGCTGTGTCAAAGACCGGCTCTGTCACCGTGGCGATCACGTCGCCCGGCAAGTCCGACTTGATGCCTGTCACCAGCGCGCCCGCGATCACGGTTCCAGCCATCACCTGATAGGGCGACGCCGGCAGCGCCAGATTGCCGGAATTGCGGGTTTCCGTAGAACCGGCTTTCAGGAACGCCTCTTTCTGGTCTTGCCGGTTCTGCACGGCGGTCGGGTCGGCGGGCTGGGCCGCCGTCGAGGCAGGCCCGGCAGCGAGAGGATCGAAGGCCGCGAGCGTGCTTGCAGCACCCGGCGCTGCCTGCGCGACCGTGGCGGCGGTCTGACCTTGGCCGCCCGAGCGGAAGAACACCGACGAGGCCGCCGCCGCGTCCGCCTCCTTGCGCAAGGCATCCTCGGGATCATGGCCTGGCGGCGCATAGGCCGGCGTCACCGGCTGCTGCGAAGCGACGATGGCAGGGCCAAGGTCGCCTGGTAACGGCGGCCCTAATTCCGGCACTTTTGGCGGTAGCTTCGAGTAGTCCGAAGGCAGGCCATCCAACCCTTCGGACTTCGACACACGATCGACGTTGTAAAGCTCGGTCTGTTCATTGGCCCCGCGCCGCTGCGGTTGCAATGACCAGATCGTGGCCCCGAGCACGGCGACCGACAGGCCGCCAACGAGGATGGCCAGCACGCGCCGGTTCAGGCGCATGACGGGGCGTGGCTGGGCGCGCAGCGGCACCGCCTCGGGCGCAACCTTGCCCGCCTGCGGCGTGGCGAGGTCGGTAGTGTCGTCTTGGCTCATGGTCAATTCCTCCGCGCAACGCCGTCCGTGCGCTCGATCCGTACCACGTCGCCCTTGTCACCGCCCAGGCGCAGTTCGGCCGCGCCGAACAGCCGATCCACGATGTAGTACGGCGAGCGGAAGCGGTAGTTCACTAGTTGCCCATCACCTTGTGGCCCAATGACGAACAGCGGCGGCAGCTCGCCTTGCGCGATACCAGGCGGGAACTGGATATAGACCTTCTCGCCGTCATCGAAAGCGCGCAGTGGCTTCCACGGCGGATTGCTGCCCGAGACGGTGTAGCGGAAACGGATCTTCTCCAGCGACAGCCCGCTATCGACCGGCGCGGCGGCACTGGCCGCCTGCGCCTGGCGCTGCAAGGCCAGCATCTTGTCCTTCGGGTACTCCCAGGACACCGACGCCATCCACGTCTTCTCGGTCGAGGTCAACTCGATCAGGTAGGTGCGTCGGCTGGTCGTGATGACCAGATTGGTCTTCAACCCCGAGCGAATCGGCTTGACCATTACGTTCACGCGCAACGCATCACCGCTGCCGCTCGATGTGTCGCCCACGATCCAACGCACGGTATCGCCGGCGGCGACCGTCACCAGCTCCTCACCCGGCTGGAGCGCGATTACGGTCACGCGACCCACGGCCGCATAGACCTGATACAGCGCACCATCGGTATAGGGCCACACCTGAATCGCATTGACGTAGCCCTCGCGCGTGGGCGCGATGCGTGCCTCGGCGTTGGCCCGAGACACGCGCACGGTCTCGTCCGCCGGCTCCGGCGCGGGCTTGGCAGCCTCGGACTCGGGCAATGGCTTCAACTGCGCTGGCATCGGCAGCACCTCGGGCACGGCCACCATCTCCACCGGCTTGGGCGGCTCCGGCAGCGGCTGGGCCTGCACGGGCTCATCGAGCGAGATGGTCGGCGGCGGCTTGCCCTGTGTGGCGCAGCCCGCCAGGGCCGCAAGCGCCAGCACGGAAACATAAATACGGAAAGACGATTTCATGGTTTGGCTCCTTCGGAAGAATCCAGTTCACGCGCCCAGGACAGGCCGTTGACGTAGATGCCCAAGGGGTTCTTGCGCAGGCGCTGCTCGGTGCGCGGGGTCTGCTGCACGATGGAAATCACGGCGTTCCAGCGTTCAGTCCCTGCGGCAGCGCCGTTGACGAAGCGCTGCTCCGTCCAGCGCACGTTGAAAGACGTGTCGCTGGCGCGAGTCACGCTGGTGATCTGCACCGTCACCGACTCCTTGCCGATGCGTGCGAACGGGTCGCTCACGCGCGCGTAGTCGTTGAGGACGGCCGCGCCTTTGTCGGTCGTGTAGTCGTAGGCATCGAGCCAGTTCTGGCGGACAACGATGGGGTCGATTGACAACGAGCGCACCAGACCGATGAAGCGGCCCAGGTGGTACGCAGTCTGTGCATCGCTGGGCCGGTACGGCGTGGCGGCTTCGCCGACCGCGCGCACCTGGCCGGCGTTGTCCACCTCCACGACGTAGGGTGTCACGATGGACTGCGCCGAACGCCACACCAGGCCGCCGGCCATCAACAGCGCGAGCGTCAGGCAGCCGAAGGCCATCAGCCGCCAGTTCTTCGCCTGCACGCGCGGCGAGCCGATGCGGTCGTCCCACACCTGGCCGGCAGCTTGGTACGGCGTGGCAGGCTGCGGCGTGTCGGCATAGCGCACCTGCGGTTTCTTGAATCGCATGGTCAGTTCTCCTTATGAATCGCTTCAGTCGTCGGAGCCGCGCAGGCTCGGCCCTTGGCCAGAGCCGCCGCCATCGCCACCGCGCAGCGCGTGGGCGGTGGTGGTCGCGGCATGGGTGATTTGTTGGCGGCGGTGCAGCCGCTTGGCCCAGGCAGGTTGTTCCGGTGCCTGGGCCGCAGTGGCACTTGCCGGGGCGGGGCCACCTGACGCTCCCGCATCCCCATTCCAGCCTGCGCGGAAGGGAGCGGCCATGCGTTGCCCGGCAGCGGAGGCTCGGGACGCAGCGCCTCGCCCAGCTGCCTGCGCACCCGTCTTGACGACGCTGCCCAGTCCCGCCATTGCGCCTTTCGCACCACCTCCTGCGGCGGCGGAGCCGGCCTGGAATGCCGACTTCGTACTGCCAGCCGCCGATGTGGCCGCACGCGCACCAGCGCCGGCCAGCTTGGCGGCTGCCGGTGCCATGCGCGCGCCAGCCGCCACCGCACCACCGACGCCGGTTGCTGCAGCACCGATAACGACGGCCGTGCCGGCTGCACCGACAGCGGCACCCGCCATCGCACCCGCGCCGAGCTGCGGCGCACCGGACACGAGGCCTGTGGCGATGCCAGGGCCGAAGATGCCCAGCGCCAGCAGCGTGAGTGAGGCCAGCATGATGACCAGCGCGTGGTCGATGGACGGCTCGGCGGGATGAACCTGAAACTGAGAGAACAGGCCCGATCCAATGCCCACGATCACGGCCAACACCAGCACCTTGACGCCGGAGGCCACCACGTTGCCCAAGACCTTTTCGGCCAGGAACGAGGTCTTGTTCCAAAGCGCGAACGGCACCAGCACGAAGCCCGCGAGCGTGGTCAGCTTGAACTCAATCAGCGTGATGAAAAGCTGGATCGCCAGCACGAAAAAACACAGCACCACGATCAGCCACGCGAGGAACATCACCACGATGGGGTCAAGGTTCACGAACACTTCGGGGAACCCGGCCATGTCGCCGATCTGCTTCAGGATCGGCGCACCCGCGTCAATGCCCATCTTCGCTAGGCGGCCCGGCTGCAAGAAGTTCTCCATCGTGATGGCCGAACCGGTGGCGGTGATACCCAAACCCGCAAAGGAGCGGAACACGATGCTGGCCAGCCAGTTGAAGTTATTGAGAATGTAGGCGAAGGCACCGACGTAGAGCACCTTGCGCAGCAGCTTGGCGATCACGTCCTCGCCCTGGCCAGTGGCGTGGCTCATGGCCCAATACAGTCCGGCGATCGTCATGTCGATGACGATCAGCGTGGCCGTGAGGAACGCCACTTCGCCCCGCAGCAGCCCGAAACCCGAGTCGATGTAGGTGGCGAAGGTGTTGAGGAACTGGTCGATGATGGTCACGTCATTCATGGCGTGCCCTCTGGTTCATCGAAGCTGGGCGGGATCGGCGGCAGGTCCGCCAGCGTCCGGTATTCGTCCGGCCCGGACTGGCCGGCGAAGAAGCGCCGCCGGAATACCTCAGCTGCGGCGCGGCAAGCGTCCTCGCCCGTGGTCGGCATAACCTGTTGTGGATGGGCCGCGCATTGCGCGCGCAATGCCTTGAGCCGCACGGGATCGACGGACAAGGCATCCGCAAGGTTGTCGGTCGGCTGCTCGCCGCACGCAGCCAGCAGCACGACAAGCATCACAACAGACGGGGCGAGGACACATCGCATGGCGACCTCCCGTCAGTCGCGGTAGAAGTTGATGGACTGCGGTGTGTACGGCGTGCCTTCACCGAGGAAGCGTCGTCGCACCTCGCGGGCACGCTCCGTGGCCGCCGCTTGTCGCGCCAGCTCCAGCGAGGCGGCCCGGTCTTGCGTGATCTGGAGCCGCTGTGACTGGATCGACTGCTTGGCCTGCAAGGCCAGCAACTGGTTCATGGCCTGCATGGCTTGCAGCGCACCCTCGGCCGACTGGCTCTTGCCCACCAAGTCGGCCAGCACGCTTTCGTCATCGCTCAGGTTCTGCGACGCCTGGGCCTGCATCTGCATGGTGGTTTGCAGGCCGTTGAGCGTGTTCTTCCAACGCTCCTGCGCATCGAGGTACATCTGATTGCCGCTCACCGTGGCGGCGTATTTCTCGGGGTACAGGCGTGCGAACTCCCGGTCGATGCTCGTCACGTCGTAGGCCAAGCCCTTGGCCTGCGCGATGAGGCGCTGGGTGGTCGCCAGGTTGGCGCGCAACTGGCCCACCACGCTGGACGGCAGGCTGGCCAGGTTGCGCGCCTGGTTGATGAGCATCTGCGCTTCGTTCTGGAGCTGGCGGATCTGGTTGTTGATCTGCTCCAGCGTGCGAACGGCCGTGAGCGTGTTCTGAATCAGATTGGTCGGGTCGAGCACGATGTCGCCGACGCCGAACAAGGCATGGGCGGGCTGCGCGATACCGAAGGCGAGCACGCAGGCAGCGGTCAGCGCGGCGAGTTTCGAGGCATGGGTTTTCATGGCAGGTTCTCCTGGGGGTGGTCAGCGGTACGGAGGGAACCCGGCGCAAGGCCGGGGAACGAGGGCAGCAGGTCAGCCGCCCAATTGAGGCCGCGATGGCGCAGCCACGCGCCCGCGAAGCTGGGCGTGCCAGCGTCGGCGAGCACCGCGTCCATGTCGCGCTGGTCCTGCGGCGTGGACGCGCCCGCAAACGCCAGCGCCGCCAGCCCCAGGTCGAGGTCGAACAGGCGGTTGCCGAGCCGGGATTGGTAGTAGTAGTCGCGCTTGGGCTGCGCGGTGGCGACGATATCGATCTGCCGCCTGTTGAGGCCGAAGCCTTCGTAGATCGTGCGAATCTGCGGCTCGGTCGCCTGCGGGTTCGGCAGGAAGATGCGGCTGGCGCAGCTTTCGATGATCGCGGGCGCGATGCTCGAATCCTTGATGTCCGCCAACGACTGCGTGGCGAAGATCACCGAGACGTTCTTCTTGCGCAGCGTCTTGAGCCACTGGCGGATGCGTGCCGCAAACACCGGGTCATCGAGAAACAGCCACGCTTCATCGAGGATCAGCAGCGTAGGCGCACCATCAAAGCGTTCGTCGAAGCGCGCAAAGAGGTAATGCAGCACGGCCATGACGGCGGCCTTGCTGTGCATCAGTTCTTCCATCTCGAAGCATTGCACGTCGGCCATGCCCAGCCGGTCATGGTCGGCATCCAGCAGCTTGCCGTGCGCGCCACCCAGCACATACGGCGCGAGCGCCTGTCGCAGTGCATTCGATTGCAGCAGCACCGACAGGCCTGTCATCGTGCGCTGCTCCACCGGCGCACCGGCCAGGCTTCCCAGCGCCGACCAGATAGCCGTTTTCTCGTCGGGGCCGACGGTCACGCCTTCGTGCAGCAAGCGGCCTTCGATCCATTCGGCGGCCCAAGTGCGGTAGCCCTCGCGGTCGATGCGGGCGAGCGGCTGGAAGGCGATTTCGCCATCCGTGCCCAGGTCGTAGTGCTCGCCGCCCAGCCCGAGGATGGTGGCCCGCATCGAGCGGCCCATATCGAACGCGAAGATGCGCGAGCCGGGATAGCGGCGGAACTGCATCGCCAGCGTGGCGAGCAGCACCGACTTGCCCATGCCCGTGGGACCAGCCACCAGCGTGTGGCCCACGTCGCCAATGTGCGTCACCAGCCGGAACGGAGTGGCGCCATCGGTGCGCGTGACGATCAGCGGCGGGCCGTCGAGGTGGTCGTTCTTCTCCGGCCCGGCCCACACGGCAGACACCGGCATCATGTGCGCCAGGTTCAGCGTCGAGACGATGGGCTGGCGGACATTCGCATAGGCGTTGCCGGGGATAGACGACAACCACGCATCCACGGCGTTGAGCGTTTCGGGGATGGTGACGAAGCCGCGTCCCTGGATGACCCGCTCCACCATGCGCAGCTTCTCGTCGGCTGCGCCGGCGTCCTCGTCCATGACGGTGACGGTCGCCGTCAGGTAGCCGAAGGCGACTTGATCGCTGCCCAACTCCTGCAAGGCCGCGTCCGCGTCGGCAGCCTTGTTGTTGGCGTCGGTATCGACCAGCGGTGATTCCTGCTGGAAGATCGTTTCGCGCAGCAGCGCGATGACGTTCTTTCTTTTCGCAAACCACTGACGGCGCAGGCGCCCCAGCTCCCGTTCCGCCTCGGATTTGTCCAGGCACAGAAAGCGCGTACTCCAGCGGTATGCAAATCCCAGGCGGTTGAGGTCGTCCAGAATTCCCGGCCAGGTCGAGGTCGGGAAGCCGCGCACCGATGCCACGCGCAGGTGCTGGTCGCCCAGCATGGGCGCCAGGCCACCAACCAGTGCAGAATCGGTCAGCAGCGCGTCGATATGGAACGGCACTTCGGGTACCGCCAGCGAGTAGCGCCGCGTCGAGACGGTCGAATGGAGGTAGGTCAGCGTCTGGCTGTCATCGAGCCAGGTGATTTCCGGCATCACGCCATCGAGCAGGTCGAAGACGCGATCCGTCTCCGCGCTGAAGGCTTGCAGCCGCTCGCGCCAGTCCACGCCATTCGTCGGCGTGTTCTCGTAGAGCATCTTGGCTGCGCGGGCGCGCGACTCCTCCGGCGGCAGATACACCAGCGTCAGGTGATAACCGCTCTCGAAGTGGTGGCCCGATTCCTCAAAGGCGGCCCGGCGCTCTTCCTCCACCATCCACGAAAGCGGCTCGGGGAACTCCGAGCGCGGGTAATCGGCGGCGGGACGGCGCTCGGCTTCGATGAAAAGTGCCCAGCCCGATCCCATGCGGCGCAGCGCGTTGTTCAACCGCGCCGACGTGGCGACCAGCTCGCCTTGTGTCGCGCTGTCCAGATCAGGCCCGCGAAAGCGTGCCGTGCGCTGGAATGAGCCATCCTTGTTCAGCACGACGCCCGGCGCGACCAGTCCGGCCCACGGAAGCCAGTCGGCGAGCAGCGCGGGCCGCTGGCGGTATTCGACGAGGTTCAGCATGGCATCACCTCACACGTCCAGCAGCGATCGGTGCTTGATGTGCCGCGCGAACACGGCCATGAACTGCGGATCGACGCGCGCGCCCCACACCGCCAGCGAATGGCCAACGATCCAGAGCACCACGCCGGGAATCCACAGTTGCAGGCCCAGCCCGACAGCAGCGGCCAGCGTGCCGTTGGCGATCGCCACGGTGCGCGGCGCGCCGCCCAGCAGAAGCGGCTCGGTCAGCGAGCGATGCAGCGGCACCTCGAAGCCGTCTGCGAAGGTGTCTTGGGCGCTCATACGACAGCCCCGCCAGAGAAGCTGAAGAAACTCAGGAAGAAGCTCGAAGCCGCGAACGCGATGGACAGGCCGAACACGATCTGGATCAGCTTGCGGAAGCCGCCCGACGTGTCGCCGAAGGCAAGCGCGAGGCCGGTGGCGATGATGATGATGACCGCAACGATGCGCGCCACCGGCCCTTGAATCGACTCCAGGATCGACTGCAAGGGGCCTTCCCACGGCATCGAGGAACCGGCGGCCTGTGCGGTTCCAGCCAGGAGCAGCAGCAGCGCGGCCAGCAGCAGCCCTTGCCCCGCAGGGCGAGCAAGGCTGCGCAGTCGCGCAAGGCGCAAAGCCGGATTCGGAAAAAAACGGAAAGCAGGAACGATCATCTGCGTCATGGCAGTTCTCCAAGTGAGTCAGGGGATGGGGAGGTCGCCGCAGCGGGTGCGGCATCGGAAAGTGGCGACAGCTCGGAAAGCGGCGTTTTCAGCGCGTCCGCCCCCCAATCCACCAGCCGGTAGCCCATACCGTCAAAGCCGACGACACGGGCGATGCTCTCGATGCGGCGCTTGCGCCCGCGTCCGGCGATATGGATCACCACGTTGACCGCCTCGGCGATCAACGCACGGGGTGGGTTCACCGCCACTTCGAGGATCAGTTGCTCCAGGCGCAGCAGTGCCCCGAGCGCGGAGCCCGCGTGGATCGTGGCGATACCACCGGGGTGGCCCGTGCCCCACACCTTGATGAGATCCAGCGCCTCGGGGCCACGCACCTCGCCAACGACGACACGATCCGGGCGCAGGCGCATTGACGAACGCACCAGCTCGGTCATCGACACGACGCCATGCCGCGTGCGTAGCGGAACGTGGTCGCGCGCCGCGCATTGCAGCTCCACCGTGTCTTCGAGCACCAGCACACGGTCGCCGGTGGCGGCGACCTCGGCGAGCAAAGCATTGGCGAGCGTGGTCTTGCCGCTGCTGGTGGCGCCGGCGATCAGCACGTTCTGCCGCTCGCGCACGGCGCGAACGAGAAAGCCCGCCTGTGCGCTGGTCATCATCCCGTCGATGACGTACCGCTCCAGCGGGATCACGCCGATGGCGCGCTTGCGCAGCGCGAAGGCCGGCCCCGGCGCGGCCGGTGGCAGGATGCCCTCGAAGCGTTCGCCCGTTTCGGGCAGCTCGGCGGACAGTAGCGGCTGGCCGCGATGGACTTCCGCGCCGACGTGGGCGGCCACCAGGCGGATGATTCGCTCACCGTCCGCCTCGGACATCTCCACGCCCATAGGCGCTCGGCCCGACGACAGGCGATCCACCCAAAGGGTGTGATCCGGGTTGAGCATGACCTCCACCACGTCCGGGTCTTCGAGCGCAGCGGCGATCAACGGCCCCATCGCCGTGCGCAGCATCTGGATGCGCCGGTCGAGCGAGGCCGCTGCGGACGAGCGCGGTTCGGGCGGGAATTGCGGAACGACACTCATGACGCACGCTCCTGTGCTTGCGCAGCCGCCGCCGCGTCCTCCATCCGCATTGGGTCTGGATGCAGTTCCTCCACCACGTCGCGCACCAGGCTGCGCCCACGCAGCAGGTGGCGGCCCAACTGCTCCACGAATTGCTCGAAGCGCGCCTTGCCTTGGGCGCGCGCGGCCTCTTGGTGCGC
This sequence comes from Stenotrophomonas maltophilia group sp. Smal32, assembly GCF_030237085.1. NCBI lineage: Bacteria > Pseudomonadati > Pseudomonadota > Gammaproteobacteria > Lysobacterales > Lysobacteraceae > Stenotrophomonas > Stenotrophomonas maltophilia group sp. Smal32. The sequence continues at coordinate 26,537 of NZ_JASJSI010000037.1, read as the reverse complement.
TTCGGGAACTGGCGTGCTGACGGTCAGGTAGTAGCGAATGAACAGCGCCAGCGTTTCGATGGCGATGTTCTGGTCGCGCTCCATGCGCTCGGCCTGGCGCGAGAGGCGATCCAGCCGCTTGGCAATGGCCGCCTCGCGCTGGTCGGCGGCATCGGGCGACAGCCACGATGCGAGCGCCGCCGCGACGATGGACGACTTGGACACGCCTTTCTTGGCGGCCAGCTCGTCCAGGCGCTTGGCGTGCTCCGACTGGATAAAGAGATTCAGGCGGTATTGGCTCATAGCTCGATTCCGTCGTTTGGGTTCAGCGATGCCAGCCGGGCCGTGCGCTGCATGGCAGGGTCAAGCTGGCGAGGAAGGGGAAGTGGCAGGTCGTCGTCATCGAGCAGTGCGAGGTCGGCTGCGGACGCGGCCAGCTCAGGGTCGTAGGCGACGGTTTCGGAGAGTTCGGGCTGACGGCGCGGGCCGCCGTCGTCGGCGCTGCCCATGTCATCAATGGGAACGGTGACCGGTGCGACTGGCACGGCAGGAATCGCCAGCGCGCTCCAATCGTCCGGGCGCAGCGGGGGCACGTCGGAGTACTGCCCGTCCGCCAGCGCAGGCGGCGGCAGCACGCGGCGGCTGAAATTGGTGTCCGCGTAGTAGCGCAGCTTCTTGGCCTTGATCGGCGGACTGCTGCCCACCATCACCACGGCCTCGTCGGGCGGAAGCTGCATGACCTCGCCTGGCGTCAGCAGCGGGCGCGCGGTTTCCTGACGCGACACCATGAGGTGGCCCAGCCACGGCGCGAGCCGGTGGCCCGCGTAGTTGCGCTGGGCGCGCAGCTCGGTGGCCGTGCCCAGCGTCTCGGAGATCCGTTTGGCGGTGCGCTCGTCGTTCGTGGCGAACGTCACGCGCACATGGCAGTTGTCGAGGATCGAATGGTTCTGGCCGTAGGCTTTGTCGATCTGGTTGAGCGACTGCGCGATGAGGAAACTGCGGATGCCGTAGCCCGCCATGAAGGCCAAGGCGGTCTCGAAGAAGTCCAGGCGCCCCAGCGCCGGAAACTCGTCGAGCATCAGCAGCAGCTTGTGGCGGCGTTCGATGCCGTCGGACCCATCGAGCGATTCGGTCAGCCGCCGGCCGATCTGGTTGAGGATCAGACGGATTAGCGGCTTCGTCCGCGAAATGTCCGAAGGCGGCACCACCAGATACAGCGACACCGGATGCTTGGCCGCGATCAGGTCGGCAATGCGCCAGTCGCAGCGAGACGTGACTTCGGCCACCGTGGGGTCGCGGTACAGGCCGAGGAAGCTCATGGCCGTGGACAGCACGCCGGAACGCTCGTTGTCCGACTTGTTGAGCACCTCGCGCGCAGCCGAAGCGACAACCGGATGCGGCATACCTCCTTGATCCAGGCCCAGGTACGGCGTGGTCATCATCCGATGCAAGGTCAGCTCGAACGGGCTGGCCGGGTCGGAGAGGAAGTTCGCAACGCCGCGTAGCGTCTTGTCCTCGCCCGCGTAGAGCACATGCAGAATGGCCCCGACCAGCAGCGCGTGGCTGGTCTTTTCCCAATGGTTGCGCTTCTCCAGCGCGCCTTCGGGATCGACCAGGATGTCCGCGATGTTCTGCACGTCGCGCACTTCATGCGCGCCGTGCCGCACCTCCAACAGCGGGTTGTAGGCGGCCGACCTCGCGTCGGTCGGGTTGAACAGCAGGCAATGCGAGAAGCGCGAGCGCCAGCCTGCGGTGATTTGCCAGTTCTCGCCTTTGATGTCGTGGATGACGGCGGATGCGGGCCAGGAAAGCAGCGTCGGCACTACGAGGCCAACGCCTTTGCCGCTTCGCGTGGGCGCGAAGGTCAGGACGTGTTCCGGCCCTTCATGTCGCAGGTACTGGCGGTCGTGCTGGCCGAGGAACACGCCGGCCGGCTGCGTGAGGCCCGCCCTACGAATGTCCTGCGCGTTCGCCCAGCGGGCCGAGCCGTAGGTGGTGACGAGCCGCGCTTGGCGCGAGCGCCAGACCGACATGGCAATGGCAACGCACACGGCGACCATGCCACTGGCGCCGGCAATCGCGCCGCCAGTGTCGAACACCTCCGGTGCATACGCGCCGAAGAAGAACCACCACTCAAACAGCTTCCAAGGGTGGTAGATAGACGTGCCAAGAAAGTCGAACCAGGGCGAGCCAAGGCGTAGCTGATAGCCAAGGGCCGCTGCTGTCCATTGTGTGGCGCCCCACACGCCGGCGATCACGATGCCGAACACTACGGCGATCTGACCGAACAGCACGTTCGTCCCTTGCATGACCTGGCCTCCGATTTCTCCTGCGCTGATTCCTCATGGGAAAAGCGGCACAAGGGCGTGCCGCAGGCGTCAGGATCGGTGCCGGGTCAGTGCCGGTCAAAGACCGTTTCGGGCAGAAAGGTCGAGCAAAAAGACAGAATGCGCGCGATGGCGAACCAAAGAAAAGCGCCGCAAGTGCAGGCGCATTGCGGCGTGTCGAGCAGAAAGATAAAGTCGATGCGACGAACCGCCAACAATCAGAACTTGGGGGATTCCTTCGGTGGTGTGTATGGGGTTTCGCCGTCGCCATAGAACCGCTTGCGCGTGGCCTCGGCTACCCGATTGCACAGCACGTCGCCCAGCTTGGGGCGATCTGTCTTGCATTGCTGGCGCAGTTCCTTGAGCCGGTCGGGGTTGGCCGCCAGTTCTTCCACCGTCGGGATATTCGCTTCCGATGTGTTGGCCTTCTGAGGCGTTTCGGACTGGCCGCAGGCAGTCAGCGCGGCTGCAAGCAAGAATGGGATGATCCTTTTCATGGCGCAGGTTCCTCCAGGGAATCGGAGTAATGGCCCGGCTTGGGCCTTGGGGCTTCCGGTGACTCGATGGCCTGCACGCGCTCAATGAACCGTGCAAGCACATCGAACGGCTGACCTTCAGCGTGCAGCAGGTAGGTCGTCAGCGGCGGCACGCGCAAAGCCAGCGGTCGGGCCACCACGCCCGAGTCGGGGTTGGCCGCAATGCGCGCTGCGCCCGTAAATCCAAGCCCGAGGCCGGCCGATACCAACGCCATCATCAGATCGCACGTAGCGACCCGTTCTGCGACCAACGGCTCCATGTCGGCCCGGCGCAGCACCCGATCGACGAATTTGGCATGGCCTTCGCACACTTTCGGATCACATAGAACCAGCGGATAGCGCAGCAGTTCCTCCAAAGGGATGCGCTTGAATGCAAGCAGCGGATGCCGGGCTGGCACCGTCACTATGAACGCGTCCCTCCAGACTGGTATGGCGACGATGCCGTCGCCCACTTCGTCGGATTGGGCAAACCCTACGTCGTACAGATCGTCATGCAACCCTTTGATCTGCTGCGACAGCGGCACCTCGAAGAAGCGGATTTCGACCTCGGGTTCTTCTAGGCGACACAACGCCAGCAAGGTCGGCAAGCGCGACGGCGTGATGCCATCCGACAAGGCCACGCGCAACTGCCCATGAAAACCGTTTGCTGCCGCTTTCACGCTTTCACGCGCTTGTTCCAAGGCAGCGAACACACGGCGCACATGCTCCAAGAACAATGTTCCGGCACGGGTCAGCCGTGTACTGCGCGTGGTACGGGCAAACAGCAACACGCCTAGTTCTTCTTCCAGCTCCTTGATGGCGCGCGACAGTGGCGACTGCTCCATATGCAGCCGCTCGGCTGCACGGGCAAAGTGCAGTTCTTCTGCAACAGCGAGGAAACAGCGTAGATGTCGGAGCTCCATTGTTTTACCTCTTGCCAACGCTTCCTGCCCGATCTTCACGCATGCCTTATGACCGGCAGCAATCTTGAAAAATTCGCATGAGATGCGTAATTATCACCCAAACATGAAAATTTTGTACAATCCTGCCATTGTTTGACCTCCAAGGCACCCACGATGCCCACCGACAACAACGAAGGCGAAATCCTCACCATCAGGCAGGTAGCCGACTACCTGAAGGTCACGGAACGGACGATCTACAGGTTGGCCGGGGCCAAGAAAATCCCAGCCTTCAAAGTTGGAGGGACGTGGCGGTTTTCGCGCGCAGACATTGACAACTGGATCAAGCAGCAGTCCTTGGAAGGACTCGACGCTGCGCGCGAGGGTGTCCACACGGCCAATGGCCAAACCAACGATGGAGTGCGTAAGTAATGCTTGGATTGACTCTTCGGGATGAGTTTCGGGGCAAGCGCCTCAAAGGGACGGCCATTGAGCTTTCCAACGACTCGAACACGGGTGCCACCCAGATCGCCGCACAGGCATTCTTGGAGATCACCTATCCCACCCACGATCTGCTGAAGGGCATCGAAGCCGTAGGCCCCAACCAAGGGCGGCCAGTGGTCGTGATCGGCGAGCGCGGCCTGGGTAAGTCGCACTTGATGGCAGCGCTCTACCACGCGGTCAACGATGCCGCATCGACGGGCGCATGGCTCAACTCCTGGTCAAGCACGTTGGGTGATCCCGGCATCGGCAAGATAGCACTGCGCGATGGCATGTTGGTCATTGGCGAGAGCCTGCACCGGCAACGCTACAAGTTCCTGTGGGACTTGCTGTTCGAACGCCACCCTCGCGGCGAATTCATCAAGGGCAAGTGGGAAGGCATGGGAGCGGCCAAGACCGACATCCCCTCAGACAAGCTCATCATCGAGCTGCTTGAGCATCGGCCCGCGATGCTCCTCCTCGACGAATTCCAGACTTGGTACGACGGCCTGACCAATACCAAGCAGTACCCCTGGAAGCAATGGGCGTTCAACTTCATCCAGATCCTGTCGGAGATCGCCAAAGAGCGCCCCGACCTACTCGTGTTGGTGATCTCCGTGCGCAATGGCGGAAGCGATGCTTACCAGCAGGTGCACCGCGTCAACCCGGTGGCCATCGACTTCAAGGCGGGAGGCAATGCCGAGCGTATCCAGCAGGATCGACGGCGGATGCTGTTGCATCGCCTGTTCGACAACCGTCTGCAGATTGCAGACGGCACCATCGAATCGCTGGTTGCGCAACACGTCTCCGAATACTTCCGCCTGCTGGATGTGCCGCCCGCCGAGCAGGATCGCAAGCGCCGTGAATTCACTGAGTCCTGGCCTTACGCACCGCACTTGCTGCGCCTGCTTGAGGAACAGGTGCTGATAGCCACGGATGCGCAAGAAACGCGCGACATGATTCGCATCCTGGCCAACCTCTACAAGAGCCGGGGCGAAGCGGTGCCTGTGCTCACTGCCGCTGATTTCCGGCTGGATGACGATGCCTCGGGCATTGGAGCGCTGCTGGATTCAGTGTCCAACGAACACCACCGCACCCTGCGCGAAAAAGCGCAGCACAACATCATTTCGGTGACCGAGGCGGTGTACGACCACGCCAACCTTGCCCCACACCTGCAAGAAATCCTGAGCGCGCTGTGGCTCCGCTCCATCGCCGTCGGCAATCTTGCCGGGGCCGATCCTGCCACGTTGCAGGTGGACATCACCCGCAGCAAGCCGGTAGATGGCAATGCCTTTCAGGTCGAACTGGCGACCATTGTCGAAAACAGCTTCAACATTCACCAGGATGGTCCACGGTTGGTCTTCCGCGAGGAAGAAAACCCCCGCGCCAAGCTGATGGCCTGCGCGCGCAACGACAAGCTGTTCACCGATGGTTCCGATCAGGTGCAGCTTGCCAAGCAGGTGCGCTACGTCATCGGAGGCAGCGATGAGGTCGCTAAAACCTTCCGCGTGATTGCCCTGCCAAAATCGTGGCAGAACGATCCGTGGACATCGCTCGACGAAGCCGAGCAGCCGGAGCGCTGGGATGACCGGCTGCCCATTCTGGTGCTGCCAGATGAGCCGGAAAAAATGGACCAAACACTGGGCCGCTGGCTCAAGGACCACCTGCAAAAGCGCCGCAACACCATTCGCTTCTTGTTGCCCCGTGCCGGCTCCACCAACGCCTTTCAGGACCGTGACCTCCTCATCCTTGCCCGCGCCGAAATGAAGGCTCAGGAATGGAGTGGGCAGAACCCCGAATACAAGAAACTTCATAAGGAATTTGAAGGCACGCTGCGCGAGAACCTGAAGAAGCGCTTCGATCGGTTTGCCATCCTGCACCGCTATGACCACCAGAACCCGCAGCAATCCCTGTTCAGTGTCGAGCACCTGAAAAAGCAAGGTGCTCAAATCCCCGAGGGCATCGAAGAAACCCTGACCAACGACCTCTTTGTCCCCGAAGATTTCGAAGACCTCGTTCTTGAAGCCGCCTCGGAGAACGCCCCCCTCGGCAAGCTGCTGCGTGAACTGCAAGAGCCTCGCCCTGCTGGTCAGGATTGCATCCCCTGGCTGGGGGAAACCGCGATGAAGGAACGCATCCTGCGCTTGTGCGCGCGCGGCAAGATCGCCATCAACCTGCGCAATCTGGAGCACCTTCAAACCCACGCGGGCGAGGACGAGGAAACTGCATGGCGGCGCTTGCGCCCCAAGCTCTCCTACACCGGGCGTCAGCTTGATGAAGTGTTCCTGATGGAACCCTCGGCGGTGCCCGCGACCGGAGGCACCACGCCACCCGCGCCGCAGCCGCCTGCAGGCGGCAACGGTGGATCGGGCGGCGATACTTTTGGTGGCGGCACTACCACTCCGCCCGTCTCCCCTTCCGGTGGCGACAACACCCCCGGCGGTGGTGCATCACCGAATGGCGGCGACATCTTTGGTAGTGGCACAAGTACCACTACCAAATCACGCACCCCGCTCTCTAACCCGCCAACCTCGCCGCTCAACCTGATCGGCAAGCTCGAAGGCTGGGGCATTGGCCCAGCCACGCCTGTGGCAGAAGTCTCGATCAAGGTGTCTGCTGGTCAGAACACGCAGATTACGGGCGCGCAACTCAAGGAACTGCTCAAGAAGCTGCCTGATGGCATGACCTTTGAGCTGAGTCTTGAGAAGGAGGACAACTGATGGCGTTGGATGCTCAAATCTTGCAGCGCCTGACCCAGGACAGCCCGAGAGAAGCGTGGCGCATCATTACCGATCGGGTGCTGGAGATTGCCTCGAAACCGCTGGCCGAAGGCAATGCCCCCAGCGAGGTGGTCAAGCGAGACCGCGAAATTGCCGAGCTCGATTTGTTTCTGGCCTCCAGCGGCTGGGATCTGTGGCGGGTCTTTGGCCAACCCGAAATCTGTGGTGTTGAACGTACCTCAAACCGGCTTACGCGTTGGTGGAGCGAACCCGGCTATGGCCACAGCGTCGCGCGCGCCGTGCTGATTCTGGATGCCCTCTCGCTGCGCGAACTGCCCTGGCTGCTGCAAGGGGCCAAAGAGCGTGGATTCACCCTGCACACAGTGGGCGCCACAGCATCTGAACTGCCCAGTGAAACCAACCCGTTCGCCCGCGCATTGGGGCTGACCAGCCGTAGCCAGCTACAAGCCAACGGCGGCGGTTTGGCCCACAAGCTGCAACCGGCGCAGACCGAAACCATCGACTTGCCGTGGAAGGACTGCGAGGGTTTGGTGGACAACGCCTCGGGTGCGAAGAATTGGGTGTTCTGGCATCACTGGCCAGACGTCAAGCTGCACGACTACGGCGCGGGCCAAGGTCTGGAGCTGCTGACCAGAGATGCCGCGCAGCAACTTTCCAGTGACGACTTTTGGAGCTTTATTGAGCGCCTCGCCACTGGGCGGCGCTTGGTCATCACATCCGATCACGGCTACGCCGCCACGGGCTACTTCCCCGATGCCGATGGTGAGGTTGCCTCGCACCTCAAGCAGACTTTTTCAAGCGGTCGCAGCAAGGCAGGCAATGGCGACGCAGGCCCCTTCGTTCCTCCCGTCGCCTTGCAAATCGACAGCCCGCATGGCGCACACCTGCTGGCGCTGGGGCGCAGAAAGTGGCGCAGCCAAGGCGGCTACCCGACTTTGACGCATGGTGGTCTCTCGCTGCTGGAAGTGCTGTCACCTTGGCTTGAGATAAGTAGATGAACGGGTTGGAACATTTTTTTCGGAGCATGGGCTAATGGCACAAGCTGATTTATTGGTTGATTTGGTCAAAACCGCGACCAGTGGGGATCAGCTTGCCTTCCGCAAGGCCGCAGAAGGATTGATCCAAGAAGAAAAACAGAAGGGACACCGTTTGCTCGCGGAGCGACTGACCAAGGCATTGCAACCCAATGTCACTCAAGCTGCCCGCTCCCCGGTCACCAAGATGAGCGGCAGCGCCCCACAAAAAGATCTGTTTTATGAAACCACACCAGAGCGCAATCTGGATAGCTTAATGCTGCCTGAAAAGATCAGGGTGCAGATAAGAGAGCTTGTGGAAGAGCAACATCGTGCAGAGCTACTTCATGCACACAACCTTCGTGCCAGAAACAGCATTCTGCTCGCAGGCCCCCCCGGAAATGGCAAAACAACGCTGGCCGAAGCGCTGGCGTTCGAGCTGATGTATCCCCTCATCGTCGTCCGATACGAAACTTTGGTGGGAAGCTATCTTGGTGAAACTTCCAGCCGATTGAAAAGCGTGCTGGACTACGCTAGGACACAGCGCTGCGTCCTATTCTTTGACGAATTCGAGACACTGGGCAAAGAGCGCGGCGACACCCATGAAACGGGAGAGATCAAGCGCGTCGTCAGTACCTTGCTGATGCAGTTGGATGAAATGCCAGACTATGTAGTGGTGGTCGCTGCCAGCAATCACCCTGAACTTTTGGACAAAGCCGTCTGGCGGCGCTTTCAATTGCGCATTGAGTTGCTAACACCTACCCGAGCACAACTGACGCAATACATCGCCTCGATTGGCCAGCGGTGTGACGTGAATTTTGGATATGAGCCGGCAACCTTGGCGAAGCACCTGTTGGGGTTGAATTTCGCAGAAACCGAAGAGTTTTGCCTTAGCGTAGTTCGCCGCGCCGTTCTCGACATGAAGACGGAAAATGCCCAGCAAGTGACCAAGCTGAAGCTGGAGCAATGGAAAGGCCGTTTGAAACCAACCACCGGCAAAGGCGCGGCGACTGTCAAGGAAGCAGCCAAAGAGGGAGGAGATAGCTGATGGCAACCTCTCTTCCTCTTCTCGTATTCCCACAAGCGAGAACCATCGCACCACCCGCAGGTAACGGATTTCCGTCAAGTCAGCCCCATGTTCCAGGACATGGAAAACAGGTGGCTCGACTAGGCACGCAACTGACCACACTCCAACAGGAATTTGATCGCTATAAAGCCAGCGTTAGCGGCTCCGTGGCTGGATTCGAGCCTGAAACCGTTCTGGTGATTGAAATAGCAGGCAGCGTCAATGAGTTCCGACAGGCCGTCGAAGCCATTGGACTGGAGTGGCTGGGGGAATGGGATGTTGATGACATTCCCCCCGACGAGGATTTTTTTGAAGTCAACACCAAAGGGGAGCGTGCGAACAAGGCGGTCAAGGGGCGGATGTTCCTGTCTCTCAGCAATGAGGCAGGGATGCGGCAACTCCTGTCGCTATGGGAGCAATGGAAGAACAATCAGGCGTTGCCGATGGGGAAAACCAAGTGGCGCGATGTGTTCAATCAAACTGTTCAAATCCGCCGCTGGGGCATTGAAGAAACCCTGCGCGAGACAGGCATGCTGGGGCGCTGGAGAGATGCCCTCGACCCCAACAACTCGGAGGAATCGATCCACTGTCAGATCGAGCTGTTCTATCGCAAGTCAGAAGACAGGCGCAGACAAAGCGAGCGCAATATTGCCGCATTGCTGGAAGCGGCTGGTGGCCGAGCATTGAGCAGCTTCATCGACATGCCAGAGATCGCCTTTCATGCGGTCAAGGCAGAATTGCCCGTAGAACGTATCCGGCAGCTTTTATACGATCTGGATTCCGAGGCGCACGATACCGACATTCAGCTCTTCAAGTTTCATGGTGTCATGTATTTCCGTCCCACCGGGCAAAGTCTCGCCGTAACGGAAGATGGCGAAGGCGTTGACACTGAAATTGCCGAGGGAATAGTTGAGCTGCCACCTGTTGCAGCCATTCTCGATGGCGTGCCCAACATCCAGCACCAAGCGCTGAAGGGGCGCCTATTGCTGGACGATCCGGATAATCTTTCTTCGCAGTATCAACCAGGAGAAAGAAAACACGGTACGTCAATGGCTTCTTTAGTTGTGCATGGTGAGCTGGTGGATGGCGAACCTGACCCATTGCCACGTCTGGTGTATGTGCTTCCCATCATGCAGCCAGATCCTCATTCCATGAACCGAAGCGAGCATGTGCCCGATGAGGTTTTTTTCGAGGATCGCATTGCGCGCGCTGTCAGGCGAATGTTTGAGGGCGAAGGCGCAGTGCCAGCGCAAGCACCCGGTGTTTGCGTCATCAATCTCTCCATTGGAGACCCGGCACGCCCCTTTATCCACACGCCCAGCCCTTGGGCTAGGCTGCTGGATTGGTTGTCATGGAAGTACCGTGTGCTTTTCTGCGTCAGTGCAGGGAACTATCAGGACGCCATCGACATTGCTTTATCGGGGCCGGACTATCTGGCATTGACCGACTCCCAAAGGGTCGATCATGTGCTGAAGTGCATTCAGGCCCAACTGTCCGTGCGGCGAATTCTATCCCCGGCAGAATCCATCAATGCCATCACGGTGGGAGCGACACACGCCGACGGCGTTGACAATTACTATCCGGGGCAACGTACAGATCTTCTGCCCAACACGGTGCTGTTTAGCCCTGCTGCTCGGCTGGGGCATGGGTTTCGTCGTTCCATCAAACCGGAAGTATTATTTCCAGGTGGCCGACAACTGTATCGCACTCCAATGCTGGACAGCCAGACGGTCTATCACGTGGATAGCAGCATTGCCGCGCCAGGGCAGAAAGTAGCATCGGACAGCAACCAAGCCGGTGCTTTTTCTCAGACCATTCATACGCGCGGCACCAGCAATGCTACAGCGCTTGCCACCCGCAGTGCCGCACGTATTTATGAAGTGCTGGATGCACTGCGCGCGGAAAACGAAGAGAACATTCCGCCAGGGCTGATTTCCGTTCTCATCAAGACGCTATTGGTGCATGGAGCCAAACAAGATGGCGATGCCAGCAAGGCAATCACTGCGGCACTGAAAACATCCGATAACTCACGCCAGTTCAAAGAGCTGTTGGCACGTTACCTTGGCTATGGCGAGGTTCAAATCGAACGAGTACTGGCATGTACCGAGCAGCGCGGTACGGTGCTGGGCTGTGGCGAGATTCGTGAGAATGAAATTCACGAATATCGGTTCCCCCTGCCCCCAGACCTTTCCGGCAGTCAGGCGTGGCGCCGGTTGGTAGTGACGTTGGCATGGTTCAGTCCAATCAACCCAGACCACCGAAACTTCCGTGAAGCCAAGCTGGAACTATCCCCCGTTGGCGGCTGGAGTGGTGTACCCCTCAAGCTGGCGCGCCAAGATGCAGATCACAACCAAGTGTTGCGTGGAACCGTGCAGCACGAGGTGGTGGAAGGCTCTAAACAGATCGCTGCATACCAAGATGGTGACAGCATTCTGCTGCACGTTGCCTGCAAGAAAGATGCGACGGCCCATCTTGACGATGCCATTCCTTACGGCCTCGCTGTGACCCTGGAGGTTGGCGAGGGCATTCAAATTCCAATTTATCAGCAACTTCGCACCCGACTGCAGCCGCAAGTCGCTGTCGGCGCAGTTGGAGGACAGCCTTGATGGCCACCAAAAAAGAACTACTCGCACAGCAAGTCGCCAAAGCCGTAGGTGCGGGAAAACCTGTCGCGCTGGAAACCGTCGATTTCAACGATCCCAACCGTCCCAAGACCTGCCTGGAGGTTGATTTCCCCATCCTGCCCGTCAATCAGGTAGCGATCATCGAAGGCAACGCGGGCAAGCCGATTTACCAGATGTCCAAATGGTGGGCGCGGCGACGCTCCAGCGTGTTCCGCTCGATGCTGATCGCGGCAGCCACCAAGGCCCCGGAAGACAAATCGCACGCGGCCAAGCTGGTGTGGGATAACTACTACGCCAACCACCAGAAGAAAGGCGCGTTCAAGCACCTGAAGGTGGCGGACATCTTCATGGGCGGCGGCACCACGCTGGTCGAAGGCTCGCGCCTGGGTATGCAGATGGTCGGCAACGACCTGAACCCGGTGGCGTGGTTTGTGGTCAAGCAAGAGCTGGCCAATGTCGATCTGGAGCAGGTAAAAAAGCTGCTCGCCGACATCGAGGCCGAGGTCAAGCCGCAGATCATGCCGTACTACTACTGCGACGGCCCGGAAGGTGAGAAAGGCACGTGGACGCATTTGCCGACGAACAAGGCCATGCCCGCCGATTTCGACCCGCTCACCATCCCGCAGGGCGAGCGCAAGGACTACCGTTACGAAGGCCCGGAGGCGATCTATACCTTCTGGGCCAAGCACGGCCCTTGCCAGGTGACGGGTTGCGGCCACCGCACGCCGATCATGACCAGCCCGGTGATGGCGGTGAAGACCATCAGCGTGAAGCACTGGGAACACACATGCAGTAAATGCAGCGGCGAATTCCACGTTGAAGAGGAAGCCGCAAGGATGGCGCCGGATGCGCCGCTGGTTGTCGCGCCGGATGAACACCCGTTCTCCGTGCTCGACAAAAGGCGCGGCGTGATCTGCCCGCACTGCGGCCACACCGCGCTGGTGAATCTGGGCAAGGGCAAGAACAAGAAGGTGGAACTGAGCCTGCTGGTGCATCCGCAATGGCTGGCGGGTGAAGCCAAGCAGGATGCGAATAACCAGCCCTACGGCGGCTCGGCGCAGGACGATGTGGCCGCTACAACGCGCTGGGACAGTGCGCGCGCCTCCAAGATTCGCCTATTGGAGGTGCGTGGCACGCTGCCGGAGGTAGTGACCTGCCCAGAAACGAAAATCACCTTTAAGCCTGATGTCGGCACGGTTCCTAAACGGTCTAACTATGCCTGTGCTTCCTGCGGCACAGTGCAGGATGTAATGAACTCCATCAAGGCGACCAAGAAGAGCGGGCAAATGGCTGCTTACGCGGTGCAGGGCTATGCACCCAAGCGCGATGCAGCGGGCAAACCCTACAGTGGCCGCTTCTTCGCGGCCTACGGCGAAGCGCACGCGCGGCAGTACGACGCCGCATTTGCTGAATGGGATGCACGCAAGGACACCGACCTGAAAGACTACTGGCCTCGCTCTGAAGTGCCATATGGGTTCATGACCGCAGTTGCCAACAGCGACATCCGCGAGAACTATGGCTTTACTCACTGGTGGACGATGTTCAACCCGCGCCAATTGCTGGTGCAGGCGCAACTGCTCAAGGCCGTAGTAGAGGTTGGCACCTATGACTGGCAGGTGCGGGAGTATGTTCTTGGTGCGTATCAGCAATATTTGCGCAACCAGAACATGTTCTGCTTCTGGGACATCAGTAGAGACTGCCTTGCTCCCCATCTGAGCAACAACAATTATCACCCGAAGAACAATGTCGTCGAGAACTGTGTGTTCCCTTTGCTGGGCCGCGGTAACTGGGCTTCTTGTGTCGAGGGAATCATCGAAGGCCGCGAATGGGCAACTCAGCCGTGGGACTCGTTGAGTAACGAAGCGCTGAAGCGTCGCGACCCCGTGTTGGCTGACCAGTTGAGCGGCAAAAGCGAAAAGGTCTTCCCCAGTGACCCAGTGCTGGATGTGGCCGTGCATCAGGGCTCGTCCACCGATCTGGCGCAGCTTGAAAACTGCAGCCTCGATCTGGTCATCACCGATCCACCCTTCGGTGGCCTGCTGCACTACTCGGAGCTGGCCGACTTCTTCTACGTCTGGCTGCGCCTGGCGCTCAAGGGCAAGTACCCAGAGATATTTGGCGCGGAGTACACGCCCAAGTCGCTGGAGGCGGTTGCCAACCGCGCCCGCGAGCCGGAAGATCCGGATGGTTTCTACCAACGTCTGCTCACCCAGTGCTGGCGCGAGGCGCATCGCCTCTTGAAGCCCAGTGGCATCCTGGCCTTCACCTTCCACCACAGCGAGGACGAGCCGTGGGTGGCGGTGCTGGAGTCGTTGTTCGATGCCGGGTACTACCTCGAAGCGACCTACCCCATCCGCTCCGACGAAACCAAGGGCGAAGGCGAGTTCGGCTCCAAGACCATCGAATACGACATCATCCACGTCTGCCGCAAGCGCACCGAAGAACCCAAGCCGGTGAGCTGGGGCCGGATGCGCCGCGAGGTGATGGCCGACGTGCGCCAATTGCAGGCCATGCTGGAGAACCACGCCAAGGAAGGTCTGCCAGCGGCGGACATCCAGGTGATCCGGCGCGGCAAGGCGCTGGAATACTTTTCGCGCCACTACGGCAAGGTGTATGTGGATGAAGGCCGCACCATCTCCGTGCGCGATGCACTGGTGGGTATCAACCAGCTCATCGACGAAGACGCCGACAAGGGCAAGGAGCCGCCGCCCGTGAATGCCGAGCCGATGACGCGCCAATTTCTGCGCACCTTCGGCACGGCCACGGAGATGAAGCGTGACCAGCTGCAGAAGTTTCTGCGCGGCACCATCACCACACCGGATGACTTTGAGCAACGCGGCTGGTGCAGCGAAGAGAAGAAGGTGTTTACGCGCACCGCGCCGCTCGATTTCGCCCGAGATTGGCAAGGCAAGCACAAGCGCAAGCTCACCTCCGATCTGGATCAGGCTTTGGTGCTGATCGGTGCCTGTGTCGATGGCAGCGGCATCAATGCCTCGGACACGCTGACGAACGACAACTTCAAGCCGCACATCGCGCTCAAACCGCTGCTGGAATGGCTGCAGAAGAACGGCTCGGATCAAACCACCCGCAACGCAGCCTCGCGCGCGGTGTCGATCTTTTCGGCCTGGCAAGCCAGCCAGGCACCCAAGCCACTGCAGGTTTCGTTGTTCGATGACGATGGGGAGTATGCGCAATGAGGCAGGTGCTCGATACGGTATGGCAACGGCGCGGCACCAGTTGGCTGTGGGACGAGGAAGCGCGCAACACCGTGTGCGCGGCGGACGAGGTTTGGAGCCTGCGGCAGTTTTTGCAGGCGGCAGCCCCCGGTGCGCAGGGCTGGCCGGATGACCTGCCCAGCAACGGTGGGCAAACGCTGGTGGTGGCCGGGCTGGAGGGCAGCCTTGATTTGCTGGCTCCCGATCAGGCCGACATCTGGCTGGGCGACACAATCAAACGCGCCATCCTGTCATTTCAGGATGAATACGCAGGCGAAGCAGCCTTGATCTTCTGGCTGCCGCAGGGCCAGGGCCGTTTGCGCGTGCAGGCCTCCACCGACGCAGTGACCTGGCTGTGCGAAGCGCCGCATCGGGGTCAACTACTCGACTTTGGCCGCCTTCTGTGGGGTGAGGCCAACGAGTATCCGCAGGAAATCCTGCTGCGCGAGGGTGCGAAAGCGGCCGGCCTGTTTCACCTGCGGATTACTTGAGGCCAGCGCGTGCAAGCAGACGATTTTCAGGATTCGTTTCAGCCCGGCGAGCGCATCACCCACACCGAACTCGGCCCAGGCGTGGTGCTCGAACCCGCGCACGATGGCTATCTGCGCGCGTTCTTCGGCGTGGTGGGCGAGCGCCGCGTACCGGCCAGTTCGGTACGCCGCGAGCGCACCCGTACCGAGCGCATTCTGCAATCGGTGGCAGGCGGCTCCGACCGAGCACGCAAGGCATGGCTGTCTTACGAAGCGCACGCACTGCCGGTGATGGAAAGCGCCTCGGCGCTGACCTCGGCGCGCATTGATCTGCTGCCGCACCAGGTGGTGCTGACGCACCGCATTGCCACTGCCTCACCACGGCGTTACCTGATCGCCGACGAGGTGGGCTTGGGCAAAACCATCGAAGCCGCGCTGATTCTGCGTGAACTGGCCAGCCGGGGCGAGCTGACCCGGGCGCTGATGGTGGTGCCCGCAGGCTTGGTGAACAACTGGCACCGCGAATTGAACGAGGTGTTCAATCTCGACTTCGAGGTGTTTGGCTCCGAAGGCGACATCACCGACCGCAAGACCAATGCATTTGCCAAACACGACCGGCTGATTGCCAGCATCGACACCTTGAAGCGCCCTGCCCGTATCAAGCGCCTGCTAGATGCGCCACGCTGGGATCTGGTGGTATTCGACGAAGCGCATCACCTGACCGCCCACCGCACGGGCGGCAAGGTGCGCAAGACGGAAAACTACAAGCTGGCCGAAGCGCTGAAGGATCACGCGCGGGATCTCTTGCTTCTGTCTGCTACGCCGCACCAAGGCAATCACTTCCAGTTCTGGATGCTGGCGCAGCTCTTGAACCCCACGCTGTTTGGCAGTCCCGAGGACATGCTGGAAAACCGCCATCGCCTGAATACGGTGATGTTCCGCCGCACCAAGGCTGATGCATGCCAACCCGATGGCTCACCGCTGTTTGCCCGGCGCTGGGTGCATACCGAGTCCTTCCTGATGAACCAGGAGGAGCGGCTGTTTTACGAGAAACTGCGCGAATATCTGGAAGACGGGTTCGATCTGGCCCGCCGCCAGGGCAATCAGGGGCGCGCACTGGGCTTCTTGATGGCGATCTTCCAGAAGATCGCGGCATCGAGCTTTGCCGCCGTGCGCCGCACGCTCAAGCGCCGCTTGTTGATGCTGACACTGCACGAGGCGTTTCTGCGCGACAAAGAGCTGGACATCGAAGGCCGCGAACGCCTGACCGAGGAAGCGCGCGAGCTGATTCACGAGGAATTTGGCTTGCCGCGCGACAGCGTTGGGCGCAGCGAGGTGGATCGCGTGTTGGCTGATCTCAAGTACCGGCTGGTGAAAAAGCTGGATGAAGAGGCGCTGGAAATGGCCTCCGACCCCTATGGCAGCGAGTATTCGGCTACGCACGCCGAAGAGGCAGCGTCTGCTGTGGTGGATTTGCATCTGCCCGAGGAGCGCCTGCGCATTGGTGACTTGCTGCGCATCTTCCCGCAGCAGCGCGAGACCAAGGCACAAAAGCTGCTCGATGGTTTGGGGCATCTGTGGCGGCAGAACGCCAATGAAAAGATCGTGATCTTCGCCACCTACCTCCGCACGGTCGATCTGATTGCCCGCGAGATTGAACAGGCTTATCCCGGCCAGGGCGTGGTGGTGCTGCGTGGCGGCGACCACGGCGCCAAGCTGGCAGCAGAGCGGAAGTTCCGCCTGAAAGACGGGCCGCGTGTGCTGGTGTGTACAGCGGCTGGCCGCGAGGGCTTGAATCTGCAATTTGCGCGCATTCTGTTCAATTTCGACCTGCCGTGGAACCCGATGGACATGGAGCAACGCATCGGGCGCATTCACCGCTATGGACAGAACCACACGGCGCAGGTCTACAACCTGGTGCTGTCGGACACCATCGAGGGGCGCATCTTCCTGCTGCTGGACGAGAAGTTGACTGAAATTGCACGCACGGTCGGCAAGGTCGATGACCAGGGCAATGTCGCCGAAGACCTTCGGGCGCAGATTCTGGGACAGCTTTCCGAACGGTTGAACTACGACCGCCTGTACCAGGAGGCGCTGTCTGACCCTGAACTGAAACGCACACAGGTGGAGCTGGAAGCGGCACTGTCCAATTCCCGCGAGGCACGGCAGGTGGTGTTCGACCTGTTTCAAGACCTTGACGGTTTCAGCCTCGATGACTACCAGCCCTTCTCGGATGTGTCCTCCAGCCTGGATCGGCTGGTGCGTTTTCTGTCGGCGGCCGTGGCAGACCGCCAGCAGAAGCTGCTGAAGGTGGACGAAGAAACCTACGACCTTGTGACAGTGGATGGCACGCGCCGTGCACGGTTCACACTGAACCGCGATACCGCCACCAGCAGGGACGATCTGGAACTGATGGGCTTGGATCACCCCTTGGTACAGGAAGAGCTTGGCCGCTGGCGCAGCGTGACGCCCGAAGACATCGGCATTGCGGTGGCTGGGGATGTTGACGAGCCGGTGCTGCTGTCCTTGTGGATGGTGGAGGCGTCTGCCGGCAACGGTGAGCGCCGTGTGGTGGTGCAGCCCATCGCAGTCAAGCAGGACGGGACACGGGTGCCGACTATTGAGCGGCAATGCGAACGGTATCTGCAAGCATCGGCGATCTCGCCGAGCTTTACACCGGAGCAGCGGCTGGCACTGTTTGCCCACACCGTGGAACCAACTTTGCAACGTGAGTTGAAACACAAGGGCGCGGCAAATGGAGATGGCAGCTATTCGGCCGAGCTGATTGGATACGTTGAGATACTGAAGACGCCCGCCTAAAGCAGAAAAGCCACGCTGAATCCGGAAGGGCGAGAGAGTTCTTCAGATAGTGAGGTTGCGCTGCTTTCCAATCTCCCATGACACACCATTGCCGCGTACCGTCGCGGCAAGCTGCTGGCCCAACCGCTGCTCGATCACCGGCTTCCACGGCACCAAGCTGAAGCCCATGCCGTCATCGAGCATCGCGTAGCGCCCGCTGGCGAGCATGACGCTGCGCCTGTAGATGCCGGCCACACGCTGCCCATCGGCCACTGGCCGATGCTCCAGGCCGGTGTCGGTGGCGATGTCCTTCGCGGCCTGCGCCAGCTCCCGATTGCGCAGCGTGCCCAGCAGATTACGCGCCAGGATCACGCGCTGCCCTCGCCGTTCGGCCAACCCCTGCTCGGACAGGAAGTCGGCACGCTGCTGCATCGCCTGCTTGGCCTCGCCGCCAAAGCCCAGGTCGCCCAGGCCCGAGCCGCCACCGATCAACTGCTGGTCGAGCCAGGTGGCACCGATGACACGGGCCTGCCGCTCGATGGGCAGGTGCGATTTCAGCTCCACGGCTACGCCGCCCAGGCGCTGCGCGTCGTAGCGGCGGCCCTGTTCGGGCAGGTCGCCAGGCACCTTCCATAGCCCTTCGGCCACACGCTCCACGATGCCGGTGCGGCGCAAGGCTTCGAGCCGGCGAATGTGGGCTGCCACGACCTCCTGCGGATCACGGCCCGGTACGGCCTGACCCTGTGCGACGGCCAGGTGATGGTCGGTGCGGTACAGGCCACCGCTTGCCAGCGCGGCGATGTTGCGATCGGCCGCACGCACGTCGGCCGCCCCCCTCACTTCCACCACGGCGCCGGCCGGATAGTTCGCCAGCTCGTCGCGGGCGTTGAGCGCGACGTAATGGGCCTTGCCGTCCACACCGTCGATGACCAGATAGCCCCGGTCGCGCAGCTCGTCGGCCAGCCCTTTCGCGGCCACGCGCCCGAGGATAGTCCGGCCATCGTCTCCCGGCTCGAACACCGCCAGCTCGCGCGGCTCGCCGCGCATGGCCCGCTGCATGGTGCGGATGATGTCGCCACGCTCGCCCAGGGCGCGCAGGGTCTTTTCCGCGTCGGCATGGACGGCCCAGGTGCCGGGCTGCGTTTCATCGGCCAGGCCCAAGCGCTGCAAGCGTTGCAGGCGGCCAATCAGCAGCAGACGCTGGCGTTGCAGCCGCGGTTCGTTGAACCGTTCGATCTGCACTCTGCCATCGTCGCCGGCCTCGCGTTGCAGCGTGCGATCCAGGCTCGTCCACCGCTCCTGATTCACCTCGCGCTGCAAGGTCTGCTGGATCTCCAGCTCGGTGCGCGGCCCCAGCCATTCGGTCGCCAGTTCGGCGGCGCGATGGCGAAAGCCATCGGCGATGTAGTCGCCAGCGATGATGAGGTCTTTGCCGGTATCGTCGCGCCCGCGCACGATCAGGTGGGCGTGCGGGTTGTCGGTATTCCAGTGATCGACTGCCACCCAATCCAGCCGCGTGCCCAGGTCGGCTTCCATACGGTTCATCAGATGCCGGGTGTAGGTGCGCAGGTCGTCCAGCTCGGCGCCGTCCTCCGGGGAGACGATGAAGCGGAAATGGTGCCGGTCGTCGGAAGCTCGCTCCTTGAAGGCGCCAAGGTCGGCTTCGTCGGTCTGCGGCCCGTAGGCCCGGCCCGGTTCACCATCGCGGCCCGCGCGGTCGCGCTCGATGTAGCGCAGATGTTTCGCCAGCGATTGGGGGCTGGCGTTACGCTGATTGACCAGCAGCGTCTTGATGGTCACGCGCCGCGACATGGGCGTCAGCTTCGCGCCGGCGAAGCGCGCCGCCGTATGGCCGCGCCCCAGGCGCGAGCCGGGCCGCTGGCCGGCGCCCTTGCCACTGCCGCCAGGACGGCGCACTGAAGACTTGCCGCCGCTGGCCTTGCCCGCCTGCTTGAGCACCTTGGAGACGAAGCCCTGGCCCTTGCCTCGGTTCTTCGGGGCGCTCGGACGCACCCGGAAATCATCGTCGCGGCGGTCGGTCATGGCCGCTCTCCCTGCAAGCTATGGCGTGTCCGGGCGTGCGAAGCACGCGGACATGCCTGCATCGGCGCGGGACTCGCGCCCCACGCGGCACGGCGGCGAAGCCGCTGCGTGCCGCGCCACCCCCACGTGCAGACTGGCTTTGCGGGCCGACAGGTGCCGCACCCTTTTGTCTTGCCTTCCGCCTTTGCCCCTCGCTGTCGCTCGGAGCAGCCGCGGCCCGGCGGCGCTGCTGCGCGAGCAGCCAGCGCGCAGGCGAACGCGGACACGGCCGCAGGCCGGGCGCGTTCGAGGCAAGACGCCTGCACATGGGATGGCTGCGCCGGAGGCAGCGCGAAGTGCGGTGCGAATGCACGCGCACTGCACGCGCGACAGCATGGCGACGGACAGCAGCACGACACGCCCGATGGCACGATGAGATGCACGGCAACGTGCAGCGAGTCGGCGGCCATCATGGGCGGGACTCCAGCCAGACCGGATGCGCGACGCCGATCACGGCGGATGCGCTGACCGGCCCGAAATACCGGCTGTCGAACGACGCCGGGTTGGTCACACTCAAGAGGAACAGTTCCCCGGCTTCGAGGCGACGGCATTGCTGCCAGGATGGCAGCGGCCGGCCCCAGCGGTCGGCAGGCAGCACGGCGGCCGAAGGCACGCCGTCGATGCGGACGACGCGGCCAGTGATGCACACCTCCTGCGGCGCGACGGCGCCCACGCGCTTGAGCAGCGGCACGCGCGCCGGCAGGTAGCCGCGCTGCGCTGCCAGCGCGGCGGCGTCTGGCGGCAGCGTGGTCAGGACGATGCCGCCCACGGACAAAGAGCCTGGCAGCGAGCCGGTGCCGTGGCCCAGCGGATCGACGCTATACCAGCCGACCGCCACGCTATCGGACGGGTTGTAGATCAGGCGCGGCAGCGGATGCAAGAAGGACGCCCAGGCCAGCGCAGCGAGGCCGCAGGTGGATATGCCCGCCAGCACGAGGCGAGCGCGCAGGCGCGAACGAGGACGCGGCGGAATGCCCGCTGCACTGGCAACGGCGGATGGAAGCGTCATGGCAGTGCCCTCCCGATGAGCCAGGCGGCGTGCCGCTCTGCTGTGTATTCGGGTAATGCCAAACGCGCCGCGAGCCGGTTGGCGAGCGTGCGCCAGTACGCGGGCGAGACAGCGGCGGGTGCGATACTCAACGCCTCGATGGCGTCGATGCGCTCCAGCGCGGCGCGCACCTGGTTCTCGCCCTCGGCGTGCAGCAGCAAACGCGCACCCGGCTGCACGCCAGGAATGCGCTGCGCCGCATCGAGCGGCGTGCAAGCCTGCATCACCATGAGCTGCCAGCGCACAGTGCCGTAGTCGTTGGCCTGCCAGCGGACACGGCACAGAACCGCGTTAGGCAGGAATACGGCGCAGCGCCGCCAGCGGTCGAGCCGGATGATGCGCGCAGGCTCGCCGAAGCGCAGATAGAGCTTGAAGCGTGGCTCGATGTAGGCCAGCGCCACGCGCGTCAGCAGTGCGCTCGCTGGCTGGCCAGCGAGCGCGGCCGGTGATGGTTGCAGCGCAGCCGTGGCCGCGACAGCGGCAGGCGAAGCGAATGCGGTCATGGCGTGCTCTCCCTGCGGTGTTCTGGAAACTCGCGCTCCAGCAGGCCGCGCAGCAGATCGGCCACGGTCACGCCTTGCGTGAAGGCCGATACCTTGATGCGCGCGCGCATCGCGGGCGTGATGTCGAGCGTGAGGCGAGCCGTGTAGAGGTCGCCCTTGCCCAGCGCATCGGCGTCGCCCTGACGAATCCACGCCTCGGCGTGCGGATTCGCGGGCGGACGCGCGCCGATGCCGACGCGCTTGGCCGTGCGTTTGCTGTTCGGTGGCGGCTTCGCGGTCATGCCGGCCACCGCAGCAGTTCATCCACCAGCGCGGTGATTTCGCGGGCGGCGGCGCTGTCGGGCGCCGTCTCGCGTGCCAGCCGGCCAGCGGCCACGCTGTCGGCGAACACGATGCGCTGATGCACTTCCGCGCGCAGCGTAGGAAGTGGCTGGTCGGCAAGCGCCTGGCGCGCTTCGCGCCCGATGATGGTGGTGCTGACGCGCCGATTGATGACGAAGGCCGCGCGCAGCGCGGGCCGAAAGACTTGCGCCTCGCGGATCAGCGCCACCATCTCGGCGCTGGCCCACAGGTCGTAGGGGCTGGGTTGCACGGGGATCAGCACGTGCTCGGCCGCCAGCAGCGCAGAGCGCGCCAAGGCGGCGATGCGTGGTGGCCCGTCAATGACGACGTGATCGGCCCGCCTGGCGAGTTCTGGCGCCTCCTGATGCAGCGTTTCGCGTGCGAGGCCCACGGCGCTGAACAGCCGTGGCAAGCCTTGCTGGCTTCTGCGCTGCGTCCAATCCAGCGATGAACCCTGCGGATCGGCGTCCAGCAGCACGACGTGCTGGCCGCGCATCGCCAACTCGCCGGCGATGTGCGTGGCGAGCGTGGTCTTTCCCACGCCGCCTTTTTGGTTGAGCAAAGCGACGATCATGGCCTAGCCCTCCATGCTGGAAAGCAGGGCTTTTGCTGCTGTGCTTGTGGCCGCGTGGTGGTTGTCCACCGCAGCGGCGCTTCCCTACTAAAAGTTAGAGAAATGAAGTTAGGAAAGTTAGAGGACGCGCAAACCCAGTGCTGGCGCGGGTTTGCGGCCGATCGGCACGCCTGATAGCACGATAGTCCCACGCCTAATAGCACGATACCCCGCACGCCTGATAGCACGACACCATTCACAGGCTGTCCCGGAGTTATCCCCGTGCCGTATGCGGCACGGGCCGGAACGTCAGCAGTTCCATGCCGTTGTCGGGCATCCGCTCGATGCCCAGGACGTAGCCGGGCAGCGACTGCCGCGCGACGAGCGCGCGCAGGTCGCAGGCGAAGTCGTAGGGCTTGGCGGTGCTGCCCGATTTCTGGTGCAGGTAGCGAAAGTCGAACTGCCAGCCGTATGCCTGCTTGCCGCCGTGCTTGCGCACCAAGCGGTACAGCCAGCGCTCGATGCCGCCGGTCAGCCGGAAATACGCCGGGTCGATAGTCAGCACCAAAGCGGTATCGAGCACGCCCGCATAGAACCAGTCCGGCAGGATCAGCTCGATGCCCTGCGGTGTGCCGCTGGCATCGGCCAGTTCCTTCCATTCGTTGATCCACGAGAAGCGATGCAGGCGCCGGCCTGTCGTCTCGCGGATGGATGTGGCCACGGTCGTGGATTGCAAACGATCGAGCGCGGCCTTGAGGCGCTGGTAGTCGCGCAGCGACTTGCCGCGCCCGATGAAGCGCAGGATCTCGTAGGGTGTGGCTTGCATCAGCCGTGACGGGCGCAAGCCCGCGTCGCGCGCTTCCACGATCTGCGAGGCCGCCCAAATGAGTAGATCGGCGTCCCAAATGGTGGCAATGCCATGCTCCTGCGTGCCTTCCACGCGGATCGTCACATTGCCCGCGCGAAAGTCGATGGGCTTGACCCGCTTGGACTTCGCCAGAGAGAAGAACGGATAGGCCATCAAATCCTGGCTGTCGCGCGGCGCCATGCCTTCGCCCGGTAAGGCGCGGAACAGGTCGAGCTGTTCGTGTTCCTGCATCGGCTGCTGCCGCGCGGGCAGCGCAGGGCTGGACATGGCAAAGGCCACCCGCGCGCCAGCGATCAGCGCGCACGGCTGTCCGCCGCATGGTGCTCGGCGTACTCGGGATCGGAAGTCGTCTCGAAGCTGCGGTCGGCCGCCCATGTGTCGAGGTCGGCCACGGCGTACATGACGCGGCGGCCGAACTTGCGAAAGCGCGGGCCACCGCCGATCACGCGCTGTTTCTCCAGCGTGCGCGGCGACAGGCGCAGGTACTCGGCGGCTTCGTCGTTGGTCAGGTAGCGTTGAGGCTGCATGGACGCAGTGACAGCAGTGGCGGCAGGCCGCAAGGGAGCGGAACGCATGGCGTGAACCTCCATCGGTTGAAAACGCCGGCTGCACCAGCGCAACCGGATGGAGGCAGTCTCAGAAAACCAAGCTGTTCTGCTCAGGGTCGTTTTGCGTCACCATCAGAACGACCCTTCTCAAGCGGCGAAAGTTGTGCTAGCTGGCGATAGCCGCCGCGCATCAGTGCATCGCCTCGCCGCACCAGGCGGCGCACCTTCGAGCGCAGGCCACCGTCGCTGTACCAATCGGCCAAGGCATCCACGCCGAACAAGCCTTCACCGACCTCGCGCAAGGACGCGCCCGCCAGGGTGGCGTCGAGCGCTTGCAGGGTATGCAGTTCCAGCAGCGCGGCCGGTGTTGGCCTGGGCTTGGCATCGGAAATGGCTGCGCCCGGCGCATAGCCGCGCGCAGGCGCGGTAGTGCCGCCGCGATAGGCATGGACCACGGCCATGCCGTCTTGCAGGCCGGGTGCCAGCGCGAAGCGCAGGCAGCGACCAGGACTGCGCGCGATCAACGCCAGACCCTTGCCATCATGCAGCAGGTGTTTATGGCCGGGGATGTGCCAGAACGCGAACGCGGCGGCGTCCAGTGGTGGATCGGCATCCGGGTAGAGCTGCACCACGGCATCAGAGCCGGGCAGCCAGGCCGGATGCGCGTCGCGCGCATCCAGGGCTGGGTCTTCCAGCAGGCGCAAGCCCCAGCGTTGCGCCGCCTGCTGCGCAGCTTGCAACCGGCGATGATGGCGCAGCCAGTCAAGCCGGTAGTCGGGATTCCTGCGCAGGTATTCCCAAGCCAGCGCGAGCGCATCGAGCCACAGGACAAACAGGTACGCCGCAGTGGGATACCAGTGCGCGAGGTGATGGGGATTGACCATGACGCCTCCTCCCTGAGAACAGGATTCGCCGTCACGGAAAGGACTACGCGCTACATCGCCATCGTTGGAAAAATGGGAGGTTCAAGATAGGTGGAAGGGGTCAAGACCGAATGGTTCCGATGCGTTGCAGTGTTTGTCTCAATACGGCGGCGGCGGCACTCCGAACTTGGAGCGCTGCATTGACCAGCCTGCCGCAACCCGCGCCACGCATCATGACTGTTTCGATCAGACTGGCCGGGGTATGCCGCAAGAATGCCGATTGAGACCTGACCGGCATGACACCAGACTGAAAAAATCACAGTCAGCCTTGTTCAGTCCGGGATAGCCCCGTCGCGCTGGGCCAGCCGGGTGTATTCCGACAGCGTGTGCGTCGGGCAGAAATAGAGGTCACGCATCACGGGCTGCTGGCGCGGCCCGACGATGACGGCCAGCTCGGATAGCTTGACGGTGCCTTGCGCCGGCATCCCGATCCCCAGGTCGATAAGTCCCCAGGCGGTGTCGCCATCGGCGGGATCGAGCGCGGCCAGCAGCCAAGTCACATGCGCGTCCGGCGTGAACAACCGGACCACGGGCACCGGGTCGATGGCCCGGCCAGCGGCGCGGGCCTGGCCGTGGGCCAGCAGACACACACGGTCGTCCTCGGTGATGAGCGGATTCATGGCGATTCCCGTCGGCTGCACGAATCCGCCAAAGCGTGAAGGCGCAAAACCGTATCGGCGGATTTGGGCATGAACACGATTGTGATTCCGTGGGTCTGCTCCTTTGTCGGAGTCCGTAAATACGGATTTCTGCAGAAGCGTAAAACGGTGGGGTTTTGATGAATGAGTTAAAGATAACGTGGTTTTAATTGTGCGGCGAATCGACGCTTCTGTCCATGCAGAAGCGATCCGTCCAGCCCGGCCGACCGGCTGGCTCCACCACCCATGACGCCGAGTTGGCTCACGCCTTCGGCGCTGCGGTGCGTGCGCTGCGGA
This sequence comes from Stenotrophomonas maltophilia group sp. Smal32, assembly GCF_030237085.1. NCBI lineage: Bacteria > Pseudomonadati > Pseudomonadota > Gammaproteobacteria > Lysobacterales > Lysobacteraceae > Stenotrophomonas > Stenotrophomonas maltophilia group sp. Smal32. The sequence goes on along the minus strand of NZ_JASJSI010000037.1, from coordinate 607 downwards.
TAGAGCGCGGTATCGCGCAAGAATCGCTGGCGCACCTGGCTGGCGTCGAACGTTCGCACATGGGCAAGATCGAGCGCGGCGAGCACATGCCAACGCTGGCGATCATCTTCAAGATTGCCGGCGCGCTCGAATGCAGCACTGCGGTGCTGATGAGCGAGGCTGAAAGCCAGCTCGCATCGGCAGCCCTGCCGTAGGCTGGGCGGGGTCGATCCGGCGCAGGCCAGTTCGGCGGTGTTCAAGGGGCGCCAAGTGCAGCGCGGCGGGGATGGGCCTTGCGCCGATCCCCTGGAGGCAAGCGTAGCGCGCAGCGCCGCAGGCGCGAAGGCGTGAGGGATTGGAGTCGAATGGCCGTGACGGCAAAGACGGCACGGGGCGCAGCCCGCAAAGCCCGGTGGCGCAACGCGCCGAAACGCCATGCTTTGATCGCAGCCGCAGGTGCTGGCTTCCCCCACCATGAAGATGCGACCCGAAAAAGGCCACGGTGAGTTCAACCCGTCGACGCAACGGCTTGGCTCAGCTTAGCGGCTGGCGTCTGGAAGCCCAAGGTCTTACGAGGTCTTTCGTTGAGACGTCTGGCGATCTTGTTCAAGAATGCCTGCGAATGGCG
>NZ_JASJSI010000036.1:0-41302 GCF_030237085.1 Stenotrophomonas maltophilia group sp. Smal32 | reverse complement strand
CCCACCCGCGGCTTCTGCTTTCCGAGACCCCCCAGACACCACCCACGAGGGGCTGTGCCGTTGGCTGGAAACTACCCGCGATGCCGGATCAGCAACTGACTCATCAACGCCCGCAGCGCCGGCGGCTTCACCGGCTTGGCCATCATCCCCCAACCGCGCTCCGCAGCCATCTCGCGCAGCCCCGCATCACGCTCGGCGGTCACCAGCACCACCGGTGGGCGCGCCTGCCACAGCTCGGCCAGCGTCTCGTACAGCACCGGGCCATGGTGATCGCCCATGCGTACATCCAGCAGCACCAGATCCGGCACCGTTTCGACACTGGCCAGCAGCAACGCGGCCTGCGGGCCATCGGCCAGCATCACCTCGCAGCCCCAGCGTTCCAGCAGGGCGCGGCTGGCCGCGCAGACGTGCGGATCGTCATCGATCACCCACACACGGCGCCCGCGCAGTGGATTGTCCGCCGCCGGCTCCTGCGCCAGTACCGGGGCTGGCGCGGTGGCTGGAATCGCGCTGGCGTCGCCGAAAGGCACGCCAACCGCGAACACGCTGCCTTGGCCCAGCTGCGAGCGCAGCCGGATCGGATGGCCAAGCAGGCGGCCGATGCGGTCGACGATCGCCAGGCCAAGGCCGGCGCCGCGCTGCTGGCCGTCGTGCAGGCGGCGGAATTCCTCGAAGATCTCGCCCTGCAGCGCATCGGGAATGCCCGGGCCCTGGTCGTGCACTTCGATCCACAGCAGACCGTCGCGGCGGCGGCAGCCGAGCAGCACGCGGCCGCGTTCGCTGTAGCGCAATGCGTTGGACAGGAAGTTCTGCAGGATGCGCCGCAGCAGCGCTTCATCGCTGACCACCACCGCAGCAGTATCGACCCAGTCGACCACCAGCCCGCGTGACTGTGCGGCGATGCCGAACTCGCGCGCCAGCGTCTGCAGCAGCGGGCCCAGCCGGAACGCCTGCACGCGCGTGGGCAGGCTGCCCGATTCCAGTCGCGCGATGTCCAGCAGGCTGTTGAGGATCGCGTCCTGCGCGGCCAGTGCAGCGTCGATGTGGTCGCTGGTCTGCTGCTGTGCCGGGTCGCTCAGTTTGCCGCGCAGCACCGAGACGAACATGCGCGCGGCGTTGAGCGGTTGCAGCAGGTCGTGCACCGCCGAGGCGACGAAGCGGGTCTTGTAGCGGTTGGCCTGTTCGGCTTCGCGGCGTGCTTCGTCCAGGTCACGGGTGCGCTCGGCGATGCGGTGCTCCAGCGCGTCGGCCAGCGAACGCAGTTCGCGCGCGGCATTCTTGTAGCTGGTGATGTCGGCGTAGCTGGTGACGAAGCCGCCGTCGGGCAGCGGGTTGCCACGGATCTCCAGCACCGTGCCGTCGTCCTTCTCGCTTTCGCGCATGTGCGGGCGGCCGCTGCGCAGGTGGTTCAGGCGACGCTCGATGGCCTCGTCCACCGGGCCCGGACCGAGCAGGCCACGGCGTGCATTGAAACGGAACAGTTCCTCGATTGGACGGCCGACGCGCACCAGGTCTGCCGGGAACCGGAACAGTTCGAGATAGCGTGCATTCCATGCCACCAGCCGCAGTTCGCGGTCGATCACCACCACGCCCTGCGGCAGGTGCGCCAGGCTGCGGCTGAGGCCGCTGTCAGCGTCGGTTGCAGCCTGCAGCAGGCCATCCTGTGCGGTGCGCAGTTCCTGCGCATGCTGCTTGAGCAGGGTTTCGAGCTCGCGGCGACTGCGCAGGCGGTGCTTGGCCAGACGCCGGCGCTGCTGCACGAACAGCACCAGGAAGCCCAGTGCAAGCCACGCAGCACCGCCGGTGAGTGCGGCCGCGCGACCGGCAGAAGTGGCTGCACTGGCATCGTGCAGCAGATGCAGGTTCCAGTCTTCCACAGGCAGCGCCAGGCTCTGCCACAGCATCGGCTGCGGCAATGCGGGATCCAGCAGGCGCACCATGCGGCCGCCGTCGGCCAGCACGTCCTCGGTACGCGCACGCAGTGGCTGCAGCGCACGGTCGGCGTACTGGCGGGCATCGAGCATTTCGCGGCGCTCGTCGGCGCCCAACGGGCGCAGCAGGCGGTAGCGCCAGTTGTCTCGGTTGGCCAGGAAGACCACATCGTGGTCGTCACTGGCCAGCACCACGTCCGGGCTGCTCAGCCATTCCTGTTCCAGCGCCGACAGCTCGACCTTGATCACCACCACGCCCAGCCGCTGGCCACCTTCCTCGATGGCCTGCGACAGGTAATAGCCGGGTACGCCGGTGGTCATGCCGATGCCGTAGAACGGCCACGGCCCTTGGCCAGCGCCTGCCGGTAATACGGGCGGTAGCTGTAGTTCTCGCCGACATTGGTGGTCGGCTGGTCCCAGTTGCTGGCCGCCACCGCCACGCCGTCGTGGCCGACCAGGGTCAGGGTCGAGGCGCGGGTGACCTCATTGGCGCGTTGCAGCTTGAGGTTCAGCCGCTGCCGTTCGGCGGGCGAGGGCGGCACGCGCAGGGCGTGCAACAGGTCCGGGTCCAGCGCCAGCACCTGCGGCAGCGTGCCGAAGCGGTCGATGCGCTGCTGCAGGCCCTGGCCATACAGCTGCAGCTGGCGTTGCACCTGGCTGCTTTCGTCGCCCAGGGCACGCCGCCATGCGTAGTGGCCGGCGGCCACTGCAGACAGCACGGTGCCACCGACCATCACCGCGATGGTCAGCAACAGCATCCGGTGGCGGCTGAGCCAGTACATGGCGGCAGTCTACGCAGGGCCGGCGGGCGTGGCATGCACGCCCGCCGGGGTCTGACGTGGAAGGGGTCAGAAGTGCATCTGCGCGCGCAGTTCGAAGATCTCCGGCGTGCTGTGCACACCACGACGGCTGGCGTCGACCTTCACGTAATTGGCCTGGAATTTGAAGTGGCTGGTCAGGTACCAGTTCGCGCCCAGGGTCAGGTCGTGCTGGCGGCCACCGAGGATGCTGCCGTCGTCCAGGTCCAGGCGGCTGTAGCGGGCCACCAGCTCCACCGCACCGTAGTCGTGCGCCGGCTTGATGTTGGCCACGGCACCGGCGTTGTACGGGCGCGACTCGCCGGTCAGCACCCAGCTGGCCATCGCGTACTGGCCGCTGCCGGTGTAATCCGGCTTGCCGTCATGGCGGGTGACCGTGGCGCGCAGGGCTTCGGCCTGCAGCGAGAAGGGGCCGCGGATCCAGATGCCTTCCAGGCCGGTGCGGCGGATCTGGTCGGCGGTGACCAGGGCACCGGAATCGACGTAGCGGATGTCGGTCAGGCCGGCTTCCGGGCGTGCGCGCAGGCGCGCGCTGGCCTCGTGGTGCACGTCACGGCCATCGCTGTACCCGCGCGGATTTTCCTGCGAGTAGGCCAGGCCCAGGTGGATCACGTCACCCGGCGCCTTCACCGGAGTCCATACCGCACGCACCGCCTGGGTGGTGCCGGGGTTGTCACCCTGCAGGTCCTTGCCACCGTAGGCGCCGGCCTGCAGCAGGTACTGGGGGCGCTCCAGCACCCATTCCACGCCGGTGCGGCGGCCGGCGTAGAAGGCCTGCACGGGCAGCGCGGTTTCCAGGAACGTGCCGGCGCGCGAGGACGTGTTCGCATCCAGGCCGACCGGGGTCTTCATGTAGCCGAAGCGGAAACGACCCACGTCGCGGCCGAAGAAGGCCTTGCTCTCGAAGCGCACGAATACGTCCAGCCAGGTGTCGGCCTGGAAGTCGTAGTAGACCATCGCGTCGTAGACGCCCTTCTTCTTCAGCGTCGCACCGAACTCCTTGCGGCGCACGGCGTCGTCGTCCTCAAGGCCGCTGCCCGAGGAGAAGTCGTTGTAGTCGTAGGCGATGTTGGCGGTGGCGGCCAGTTCGGTGCCGTCGCCGAAGGTGTACTTGGTCGGCCAGTTGTCGAAATCGGCAGCCGAGGCGAAGGCGGGAAGGGCGGCCAGGGACAGGGCCAGCAAGGTGGGAATCGGGCGCATGTTGGGTGCGGCTCTCTCAGATTGCGTGTGGACAGGACAACAACGGCCGCAGGGGCCGAAACTTTCGCAAGGACACGCCCGGCCGTTCAGCCCGGGCCACCGGCCTCCCCGTGATCGGCGGTGCGGCGCCAGTGTAGGCATCGCCGCCACCTGAACCGGGGGGCTAGTACCAATAGGTTATCTGCGCCGGCGTGCCCGGCGCGTACAAAGGCGTCCATTGGTCGCACCCCTGCGCGTGCAGCACAGGGCCTGCGAGCAGTTTCCACGGTAACGGTTCCCGCGCTGTCCCGGGGCCGTACGTGCCTGAAAACGCCCCTTCCGGAGTCCGCCATGCACATCCCGACCGCAGCCCCGGCGCCTGCAAAGCCGTTGCCGATCTATCGCCAGCTGTATTTCCAGGTGATCGTGGCGATCGTCCTGGGCGCCATCCTCGGCCACTACGAACCTCTGGTCGGCGAGAAGATGAAGCCGCTGGGCGATGCCTTCATCAACCTGGTGAAGATGATCATCGCGCCGGTGATCTTCCTGACCATCGTCACCGGCATCGCCAGCATGACCCACCTGCGCACGGTGGGCCGCGTGTTTGCCAAGGCAATGGCGTACTTCCTGTTCTTCTCCACGCTGGCGCTGATCGTCGGCATGATCGTGGCGCACGTGGTGCAGCCCGGCGCCGGCATGAACATCAATCCGGCCGAGCTGGACCAGACCGCGGTGCACAGCTATGTCGAGAAGTCGCACGACCTGACCCTGGTCGGCTTCCTGATGGACATCATTCCGAAGACGCTGGTGAGCGCCTTCGTCGACGGCAACATCCTGCAGGTGCTCTTCATCGCGGTGCTGTTCGGCATCGCGCTGGCATCGGTGGGCGAGAAGGGCAAGCCGATCCTGAACTTCCTGGAGGCGCTGGTCGCCCCGGTGTTCAAGCTGGTCCACATCCTCATGAAGGCCGCCCCGATCGGTGCCTTCGGCGCGATCGCCTTCACCATCGGCAAGTACGGCGTCGGTTCGCTGGTCAACCTGGCGTGGCTGGTGGGCTCGTTCTACCTCACCGCCTTCCTGTTCGTGGCGGTGATCCTGGGCCTGGTCTGCCGGCTGTGTGGCTTCTCGGTGTTCAAGCTGGCGCGCTACCTGAAGGCCGAACTGCTGCTGGTGCTGGGCACTTCCTCGTCGGAGTCGGCGCTGCCGTCGCTGATGGAGAAGATGGAACGCGCCGGCTGCAGCAAGTCGGTGGTGGGCCTGGTGGTCCCGACCGGCTACTCGTTCAACCTGGACGGCACCAACATCTACATGACCCTGGCCGCGCTGTTCATTGCCCAGGCCACCAATACCGAACTGACCCTGGGCCACCAGATCGCCCTGCTGCTGGTTGCCATGCTCAGCTCCAAGGGCGCGGCCGGCGTCACCGGCGCCGGCTTCATCACCCTGGCTGCCACCCTGGCCGTGGTGCCGGAAGTGCCGGTGGCCGGCATGGCGCTGATCCTGGGCGTGGACCGCTTCATGAGCGAATGCCGCTCGCTGACCAACTTCATCGGCAATGCGGTGGCCACCGTGGTGGTCTCGCGCTGGGAAGGCGCGCTGGACCGCAACCGCCTGCAGCTGGCGCTGGATGGCCGCGAGAGCGAGCTGCCGCCGCCGGTGGACGCGCTGCCCGAGGCGCTGCCGGTCAAGGGCTGATCCAGGTGTGTGGTACCGCGGGGCCGATCACGACAGTGGTACGGCCCCGCGGCGTTTCAGGGCGTCCCACGGCTGTCACGGGAGGCGCCGAAGCTGGTCTCGCGGTACCGTCGCATACGGCACGGAATTGTGCGGTCGCAGCATGCCTGCGACAGGATAGCGACAGGTCCGGACGCTCCAACGGGGGTATCATCCCCTGTCCCTTCTGCCCATTCATGTAACCCACATCGATGTCCAACGAAGATTTCAAACAGGCCGCCCTCGATTACCACCGGATGTCTCCGCCCGGCAAGATCAAGGTTTCCGCTACCAAGCCCATGCTGACCCAGCGCGACCTGTCGCTGGCGTATTCGCCGGGCGTGGCGTACGCCTGTGAAGCGATCAAGGCCGACCCGCAGCAGGCCAGCGAACTGACCGCGCGCGGCAACCTGGTGGCGGTGATCTCCAACGGCACCGCGGTGCTGGGCCTGGGCAACATCGGCGCACTGGCCGGCAAGCCGGTGATGGAAGGCAAGGGCGTGCTGTTCCAGAAGTTCGCCGGCATCGATGTGTTCGACATCGAAGTGGATGAAACCGACCCGGACAAGCTGGTCGACATCATCGCCTCGCTGGAGCCGACGTTCGGCGGCATCAACCTGGAAGACATCAAGGCCCCGGAATGCTTCGTGGTCGAGCGCAAGTTGCGCGAGCGCATGAAGATCCCGGTGTTCCATGACGACCAGCACGGCACGGCGATCATCGTCGGCGCAGCGGTGCTCAACGCCATGGCGATCACCGGCAAGAAGATCGAGGAAGTGAAGCTGGCGACCACGGGCATGGGCGCGGCCGGTATTTCCTGCGTGAACATGCTGGTGCAGCTGGGCCTGAAGCCGGAGAACATCCTGGCCTTCGACCGCGAGGGCGTGATCCACACCGGTCGTACCGACCTGGATCCGGAAAAGCAGCGCTATGCGCGCGACACCGACAAGCGCACCCTGGCCGAGATCGTTGATGGCGCGGACATCTTCCTGGGCCTGTCGGCACCGGGCATCCTGACTGCCGACATGGTCAAGACCATGGCGCCGGATCCGGTGATCTTCGCGTTGGCCAACCCGACCCCGGAAATCATGCCGGAGGTGGCGCGCGCCGCGCGTCCGGACGCGATCATCGGTACCGGCCGTTCGGACTACCCGAACCAGGTCAACAACGTGCTGTGCTTCCCGTACCTGTTCCGCGGTGCGCTGGACGTGGGCGCGACCGCGATCAACGAGGAAATGAAGATCGCCTGCGTGCGCGCCATCGCCGCGCTGGCACGCCGTGCCGCCACCGACATGGGCTCGGCCTACGGCGGCGAGACCCCGAGCTTCGGCCGTGAATACCTGATCCCGCGCCCGTTCGACCGCCGCCTGCTGGTGGAGCTGTCCGCCGCCGTTGCCCAGGCCGCGATGGATTCGGGCGTGGCCGCGCGCCCGATTGCCGACATGGGCGCCTACCGCGACAAGCTGGCCCAGTTCGTCTACCGCACCAGCCTGATGATGAAGCCGGTCTACGACCGCGCGCGCAGCGACAAGCAGCGCGTGGTGTACGCCGAAGGCGAAGAGGAAGTGGTGCTGCAGGCGGTGCAGAACGTGGTCGATGACGGCCTGGCGCATCCGATCCTGATCGGCCGCCCGGAAGTGATCGAATCGCGCATCGAGCGCCTCGGCCTGCGCCTGAAGATCGGCGAGAACGTTGAAGTCACCAACATCAACGACGACCCGCGCTTCAACGAATACTGGCAGTACTACCACGGCCTGACCGGCCGCCGCGGCGTGACCGTGGCCGCGGCGAAGAACCTGATGCGTTCGCGCCCGACGCTGATCGCGGCGGTGATGGTGGCCCGTGGCGAAGCCGATGCGATGCTGACCGGCATCGTCGGCCGCTTCCACAAGAAGCTGGGCTACGTGCGCAGCGTGCTGCCGCTGGAGCCGAAGGTCACCTCGACCTCGGCCATGACCGGCGTGATCAACCAGCAGGGTGTGTTCTTCTTCGTCGATACCCACGTGCAGGAAGACCCGACCGCCGAGCAGCTGTGCGAAGCGACCCTGCAGGCGGCCTACCGAATGAAGCTGTTCGGCATTGAGCCGAAGGTGGCGCTGCTGTCGCACTCCAACTTCGGCAGCCACGACTCGAAGGACGCGCTGAAGATGCGCCAGGTGCGCGAGCTGCTGCTCAAGCGCAACCCGCGACTGAATGTGGACGGCGAGATGCAGGGCGACACCGCATGGGACGAAGCGCTGCGCCAGAAGCTGCTGCCGGGCTCGACCCTGCAGGGCCGTGCCAACCTGTTCGTGCTGCCGAACCTGGAAGCGGCCAACATCGCCTACAACCTGGTGCGCGTGTTCACTGACGGCGTGGCGATCGGCCCGATCCTGATGGGCGTGAACAAGCCGGTGCACATCCTGACCACCAGCGCGACCTCGCGCAGGATCCTGAACATGACCGCGATTGCCGCGGTTGATGCGCAGATCAGGAAGCAGCTGGAAGCGGAAAAGAAGGCGTAAGCCTTCTTTCCAGCGACAGCTGCAGAAGCGCGCCCCACGGGGCGCGTTTCTGTTTCCGCGCAGTGGAAACGGGTAGAGTCGACTGTTAGTCGACTGCCTTTCGTACAACCACCGAAAACCCCGCGCGATCGCGCGATAGTCGACTAACAGTCGACTCTACCGGTCCCGATGCCGGTCCCGATGCCGGTTCCATCGCTGCCATACGCGCGACGCGACTTGGTCATTTCCCTGCAACGCCGTTGCGGCCCAATACGCCCACGCGGCCCGGCCGTGGGAAGGGACCGGACCGGCCTTCCCACCCTGGGCCCGACCAACTTTCCATCGGCGAGGGTGTCATGCGTAATCGAGTGACGCGGCGTTACTTCCAGCAACTGTTCGCGCTGTACGCCGGTTTCGTGCAGTCGCGCTGAGACGCAGAAGGCAGGGAGGTAGAGTCGACCGTTGGTCGACTATCGCGCGAAGCGCGGGGTTTTCGGTGGTTGTACGAAAGGCAGTCGACTCTACCCAGTCGCCTCGATACCCAGTCGGCAACCCGCTCAGTGCCGCTTGCCGCGGCGTGCAGGGACCGGCGGCGGTGCATCCGAACGCGGCTTGGCATACTGCGTCCACAGTGCCGGCAATGCCTTGCCGGTGTGCTTCTGCCACAGCGCAGGTGTATAGCGGCCATCACGCAAGGCTTTGTCCAGCGCCGGCACCAGGCCGGGATGTTCGGCCTCGGCCCATTTCAGGAACGCACCGGTCACCCGGTAGCCACTGTCGAAGTTCTGACCCTTCTCGACCTTGCCGGGCAGTGCCCAGCCCGCGGCGGCATTGTCCATGCCGTAGCGGTCGCGCGCGTAGTCGGCGATGCCTTCCACCAGCCAGCCCGGTACCCGTGCATCGCCGTAGCCGGGATAGCCCTGCACGATGTGCATCGCCTCGTGGGTGACCAGATCGATATCGTTCGGGTGCTGCGCCAACCAGCCGGGATTGATGGTGATGGTTGCGGCCTGGTCCTTGTCGCCGACGAAGGCGATGCCGGTGTAGGCCGGATCGATCACGATGCGCAACATCGACGGCGCGGCCGGGTGGAAATCAGCCCGTTCGCGCAGATAGGCGAAGAAGAACGTATCGATCACCCGCTTGCGCTGCGGCGCCGCCAGGGCGCCACGGGCGTCCTGGTAGTTCAGCGTCACGCCATCGCGGGTCAGCTGCGTATCGAACGCGTGGGTCTGGCCGAAGCTGGAGAAGGACAGGGCAACAAGGGCCAGGGGCAGAAGACGGTAGCGCATGCGGCTCATTGTACGGTGCTGGCCGCCAGTAGTTCGATCTCCGCCAGTGGCAGTCGCCCTGGTGCCGCCAGGCGCAGGCGGTACTCGCTGTAGCGACCGGGTTTTGCGATGCGGAACGGACGGGTCTGGCGGGCAGATTCGAAGTCTTCGCCACTGCGCTGGTCGAGCACGGTCCAGCTGCCGGTGCCATTGCGCGCCTCCAACGTCCATTCACCGCCACGGATGCTGCCGTCTCCACTGGTCAGCGTGTACATCGTTGCCGTGCCATCGGCCAGGCCGGTCAGCGCGATGGTTGCGCCGCCCCCCAGGCCCACGGTGGTGGCCGCATCGTCGTCGACCAGCGCGGGCAGGGCGCGGCCATCGGCCAGCGTCGCCTTCGCGCCACTGCCGAGCAGATCGTGCAGCAGTTGCGGGCGCTGGCCTCGCGCGGTCAGCGAGCGTGGCACGTCTTCCACACCACTGCCCCAGCGCGACGGTTGCGGGCCCATCACGAAGTCCAGGGTCGCGCCCTTGGCGATCAGCTCGTGCGGCACCCAGGTCCTGGTCCAGGGCTTGCCGTTGATCTTCAGCGACTGCACGTAGACGTTCTCACGCGAGTTGTTGGCTGCGTTCACGGTCAGCACGGCACCGCCCTGCAGTTCCACGCGCGCATGTTCGAAGGCCGGTGAACCGATCACGTACTCCGGCGCGCCCATGCGCAGCGGGTACAGGCCCAGCGATGCCAGCACGTACCAGGCCGAGGTCTCGCCGTTGTCCTCGTCACCGGGATAGCCCTGGCCGATCTCACTGCCCACATACAGCCGCGACAGGATCTCGCGCACGTGCTGCTGGGTCTTCCACGGCTGCCCGGCGTACAGGTACATCCACGGGATGTGGTGCGCCGGCTGGTTGCTGTGCGCGTACATGCCCATGCGCACATCGCGCGCTTCGGTCATTTCATGGATGGTGCCGCCGTAGGAGCCGGCGAACGCGGCGTCGGCGGTTTCCGGCGTAGCGAAGAAGGTATCGAGCTTGGCGGCCAGCTTGTCGCGGCCACCGTACAGGGCGGCCAGGCCTTCACCGTCGTGGGCGGCGGTGAAGGCGAAGGTCCAGCCGTTGGATTCGGTGTAGTCGTGGCCCCACACGCGCGGGTCGTAATGCTTGGCGTCCACGCGCCAGCGGCCATCCGCAGTGCGGCCCTGGAAGAAGCCGGCCGCCGGATCGAACATCGTCGAGTAGCTGGCGGCGCGGTGGCGGAAGTAGTCGGCCTCGGTGCTGTAGCGCTCGCGTGCGGCGGGCGAGGTCGCGCGCTTGGCCAGGGCGTCGGCCATGTTGGCGATGCCGAAATCGTTGAGCGCGCCTTCCATCGTCCACGACATGCCCTCATGCACGTCGGCACTGGCGTAGCCGCGGAAGGTCGAGCGGTCCATGCCCTTGCGGCCGACATGGCGGTCCGGCGGTACCACGGTCGCGTTCTTCACTGCGGCGGCGTAGGCCTCGGCCGGATCAAAGCCGCCGATGCCTTTCAGCCACGCATCGGCAAACGCCACATCGGAACTGGTGCCGACCATCAGGTCTGCGTAGCCTGGCGACGACCAGCGTGCGATCCAGCCGCCAGCACGGTATTGCTCGATGAAGCCCTGCACCATCTGCCCGGCATCGTCGGGCGTGAACAGCGCATAGGCCGGCCAGGTGGTGCGGAAGGTGTCCCAGAAGCCATTGTTGACGAACACCTTGCCGTCGCGCACGGCGGTAAAGCTGCGGGTCGCGCTGCCATCGGTGTTGTCATCGCTGGCGCTGGCCTGGTTGGCATAGCGCCAGTCGGGTGCGGCCGCGCTGCCCACGTTCTCGTGGCCGGAGTTGGGGTACAGGTACAGCCGGTACAGGCTGGAGTACAGCGTGGTCTTCTGGTCGTCGCTGGCCGCGCCGATATCGAAGCGGGCCAGGCGCGCATCCCACGCATCCTGTGCGCGGCCGGCCACGCTCTCCAGCGTGTCGGCAGCGGCGATTTCCAGCGCCAGGTTGTGCCGTGCCTGCTCCACCGAGATCAGCGAAGTGGCGATGCGCATGGTCACCCGTCGCTCGCTGCCGGCATCGAACTTGATGTAGCCGGTCGGGCGGCCGGTGTCGAGGCGACCGCTGCTGCGCCAGGGTTTGTCGAAGCTGGCGACCACGTACATGCGGCTGGCACCGTTGGACAGGCCGCTGCGCGTGTCGGTGTAGCCGGACAGCGTCTGCGTGGCGGCGTCCAGGGTCAGGCCGCCACGTGCATCGACGTTGTCGAACAGCAGGTTGGCATCGCCGCCCTCGGGGAAATCAAAGCGGAACAGCGCGGCATGGTCGGTCGGCGCGATCGATGCCGCGACGCCGTTGTCGAAGCGCACGTCGTAGCGGTAGGGGCGGGCGCTTTCGTGGCCGCGGTCGAACGACAAGGCACGTTTGCGGCGATCAGCCTCCGGCACGCCACGGTTGGCCGAAGGCATCACCTGGAAGGTCTGGCGGTCGCCCATCCACGGGCTGGGCTGGTGGCTCAACGCGAGCGCCTGCAGCTGCGGGCGGTTCTGTGCGTCGTTCTGCTCGTTCCAGCGGTACAGCCAGTTCAACGCGCTTGCATCGGTCACCGGAGTCCAGAAATTGAAGCCGTGCGGCACCGCCGTGGCCGGGAAATTGTTGCCGCGCGAGAAGGTGCCGTTGGCCTGGGTGCCACGCGTGGTCAGCACCCAGTCGGAGACGCGCTGCGGCTGTTGCCGCGGCTGGGCATCCAAGCGCACGTCGTCGATCCAGCCGGACACCGGGGCGCCATCGCTGCTGGCCACCTCCAGCTCGATCGCTATCACGCGGCGCCCCTTCAGCGCGGGCACGTCGCCCAGTCGCACCGCCTTGCGTGCCCACTGTTGCGGGTACAGCGTCTTCGACTCGCCCTGCGCGCGTGCGCCAAGGGCTACGCCGTGCTGGTCGCGTGCCGGGCCGGCCGACACGAGGCTGCCATCGTCCAGCCGCAGGTCCAGCGACACATAGGTCGAGGCCACGGTGTCCCGGCCAACGATTTCCGGCAGCACCAGCCACGACAGGGTCGTATCGGCCTCGATCGGCAGGTCGGTCTTGAACAGTTCGCGCCGCGCTTTGCCTCCTGCGCTGCTGTAGCGAAGGGCATGCAGCCCGCTGTAGCCGGCGTTGCGCTTGGCGGTGTAAGGCGCGGCAGGGCCGTTGCCGATCGTTGCCTGCAGGGCGCCAGCGGCCTGCACCGGTGCAGGTTCGCCGGGTTCGAACGAGGTCTGCAGTCCCTGTGCCAGCACCGGCATCGCAGTGGTCGCACAGGCCAGGGCCAGGGCAAGCGGAAGCAGGGCGCGGCGTGGATCGGACAGGGTCATGCAGGAGTCTCCCGGAAGGGCAGGGGGCGGGCAGAACCCGCATCGGCGGACACCACGGGCAGCATCGCTCCGCCCGCCGGGATGGCAGTGGGAGAGGCGATGCCGGTCCGGTGGGGGCGGGCCATGCGATCGGGTCGATTGGACGGGTCGATTCACGACCCGGGCCCGATCCTGCAACAGCGGCAGCGACCTGACAAGTGCCATTTAGTTCGATCCAAATGCGGAAAATATCGCGGATCGGCAGGATCCCGGCACAAACCCGCACGGGCGACCGGGGAATCCGTGCAGACAGACCGTCCCAGGTGCCATGCAACGCCACGCGGAATCGGCCCTCGGCGCCCAAAGACCTGTTGTGGCGCAATGTCGGGGCGGCCCGGATGCTAGAATCACAGGCCTCGCAACCCGTTCATCGACATCCGCCATGAGCCATACCGCCACCGCGCCCGCCAACGCCGAGAAGCGCTACACCGTGCACCGCAGCGATCTTCCGCTGAGCTGCCCGACCCCGGAAATGGCGCTGTGGAACTCGCATCCGCGCGTGTACCTGCCGATCGAAGACGAGCCCAATGGCGAAGCGCAGTGCCCGTACTGCGGTTCCGTGTTCGTGCTGGCCGACTAAGCGGCTGCCCCCTCGATGCGCCGATTGACCGTGGTGCAGTTGCTGCCGGCGCTGCACTCCGGCGGTGTCGAGCGCTCGACCCTGGAAATTGCTGCGGCGCTGGTCGCTGCCGGCCATCGCGCGCTGGTGGTTTCCGCCGGTGGCCGCCTGGTGCAGCCGCTGCTCGATAGCGGTGCCGAGCACCTTACCCTCGACATCGGTCGCAAGTCGCTGCTGACCCTGCGCCACCTGCCGACCCTGCGCCGCTTGTTCGCCGAGGTTGGCGCGGACATCGTGCATGCCCGCTCGCGCCTGCCGGCCTGGCTGGGCCTGTACGCGATCCGCGCCATGCCCGCCGCGCAGCGCCCGCACTGGGTGACCACCGTGCACGGGCTGAATTCGCCCAGCCGCTACAGCGCCGTGATGACCAGTGGGGAGCGCGTGATCTGCGTGTCCAACACCGTCCGCGATTACGTGCAGCGGCACTACCCGACCGTGCCGGAAGAGAAGCTGCAGGTGATTCCGCGTGGTGTCGACGTCGCCCAGTTCCCGCGGGTGGCGCGCGCCGACCACCGGCCGCGGCTGGCGCTGGCAACCGATTACCCGTGGCTGGCGCAGGTGGACGGCCCGTTGCTGCTGTTGCCGGGGCGGGGTACCCGTCTGAAGGGCCACGCACATGCGCTGCAGTTGCTGGCCGATGTGCGCGCCGCCGGTGTGCCGGCACAGGTGTGGATACTGGGCACCGATGAACCCGGCCGTGAAGCCTACGTGGCCGATCTGCGCCGGCAGGCGGCCGCGCTCGGCGTGGCCGAGGCCGTGCACATCAGCACACCGACCGCGCGCATCGCCCAGGCTTACGCGGCCAGCGACCTGGTGCTGCAGCTGTCGGACAAACCCGAAGCGTTCGGCCGCACCGTGGTCGAAGCGCTGTCGGTGGGCCGACCGGTGCTGGGCTGGGACCATGGTGGCGTCGGTGAACTGCTTCGGCAGCTGCAACCCGCAGGTGCCGTGCCGCTCGGCGATGCGCGCGCATTGGGTGAACGTGCGCTGGCCCTGCTGGCCCAGCCTCCGTCCTTGCCGACCCGCATCCCGTTTACCCTGCAGGCCATGCAGCGCGATACCCTCCGCCTCTATGCCGACCTCGCCGGCTGACCCTGCCGTCATCGTGCGCGACGACCGCGCCGGGCGCTGGGCGCCCTGGTGGGTGCTGGCGTACGTGGCGATGTGGCCGTTGCCGGGCATCGCCGAAACCGTGCTGGGCCTGGGCGCGCTGTACGCGGCGGCGCGCATGGTGATGCGCCGCCTGCAGCGCCGCCCGCATCTGTTGAGCACGGCGGCCTGGGCACTGACTTCGATCCTGTTCCTCGGCTATTGGCTGCCGCAGGCATTTTCCGCCTTCGATGCGATCGACCCGGCGGCCTCGTGGACCAAAGCTGCAGCGGGCCTGCGCTATCTGCCCTTCATGTGGCTGGTGGCGATCGCGGTGGCCACGCCAGAGCGGCGGCGGCTGACCTTCGCAGGTCTGGCGCTGATCACCGGCGCATGGACGCTGGATGCGCTGGTGCAGGCCGTGGCCGGTACCAGCCCATGGTTCTGGTCACTGGAACACCTGAAGCTGGCGGTCAGTGGCCACGCATTGTGCCCGGCCGATGAGGCCGCGCTGGCCGACCGCCTCAGCGGCGCACTGGGACCGTGCAACCTGAAGTTCGGCCAGGTGCTGGCCAGCCTGTCGCCGTTCCTGCTGCTGCCTGTCGCGCGGCGCTTTGGCAATGCGGGCTGGCTGCTGGCTGCGGCAGCGCTGGGCAGCGTGCTGCTGCTGGCTGGTTCGCGCGCCTCGTGGATCACCTTCGCGCTGGTGCTGGCCTACAGCGGTGTGCGCCAGTTCGGCTGGAAACGGCTGGCCGCGCTGGCGCTGGTGGCGGTGCTCGGCGCGGGCGCGCTGACCGCCAGCGTGCCGCAGCTGCGCGAGCGCTTCGCGCGTACGGCCATGGCGCTGGATGGGGGCGAGCGTGGTGTCGACGAGGCCCTGTCAGGGCGCGCGCGGATCTGGGAAGCTGCCGCCTGCATGATTGAAGCGCACCCGATGAATGGCGTGGGTGCACGTGGTTTCCGCGATGCCTATCCCGCCTGCGTGGCGGAGGAGGGGCCGGCGGTGTGGGGCAATGCGCCGGCGCTGCACGCCCACCAGATCGTGCTGGAAATCCTCGCAGAGACCGGAGTGATTGGCCTGTTGCTGTGGCTGGCGGCCGTGGCCCAGGCCTGGCGTGCATGGCGCTACGCGCCGGCGATTGCCCGCGAACGCGCGCGTCCGGCGATGCTGGCGCTGGCGGTGACCGTGTTCCCGCTGAACACCCATCTGGCGTTCTACTCGGCCTTCTGGGGGGGGCTGACCGTATTGCTGGCCGCGCTGTTCGCCGGCAGCCTGCTGGCCCGCGACGCAGACGAATCACCGGCGCTGAAGTAACTGCGCATCCACGCATGGCGTGGATAGAGCCAAGCCGACTCCGCGTTACTTGTAGAAATCGCTCCGGCCACCCGGTTGCCGCTTGAATCGGCGATGGATCCACAGGTACTGGTCGGGCGCCTCGCGCACCATCTCTTCGATGGCCTGGTTGACCCGCGTGGTATCCGCTTCCACGTCCTCGCTGGGGAAATTCTCCAGCGGCGCGCCGATCTTCAGGAAGTACTTCCCGCCTTCGCGGCGATGGAAATACGGGATCACCGCGCAGCCGGTCATCCGCGCCAGCTGGTGGGTAGCGGTGATGGTCGAGGCGGTATGGCCGAAGAACGGTACGAACACGGTGTCCTTGCCGCGCATGTCCTGGTCCGGCGCATACCAGAGGAAGCCCCCCTTTTTCAGGTGGCGCACGGTAGCGCGGATGTCCTCATTGGCGAACATTGCCTTGGCATAGCGCAGGCGGCCGAACTTCACCGCCCACTCATACACCGGGTTCTTGTGCTTGCGGTACATGCCCGAAAGATCAACGTAGTCGCACAGCAGGCGCCCGCACATTTCCAGGGTCATGAAGTGGCCGGACACCAGCAGCACGCCACGACCTTCCGCCTGCATCTGCCGCAGATGTTCCAGTCCTTCGATCTGCACCTGCGGGCGGATGCTGTCGATGCTGCCCCACCAGGCGCGGATGCACTCGAACACGCCCACGCCCAGGGCATCGAAGCTGTCGCGCACCAGGCGCTGGCGCCAGGCCTCGTCCTTCTCGGGGAAGCACAGCTGCAGGTTGACCTCGGCGGCGCGGCGACGGCTGCCCAGCAGGCGCCAGGTGATCCAGCCGACGCCCCGGCCCAGCGCACGCTGCAGCATCCACGGCAGGCGGGCGATGGCGAAGGCGCCCAGCATGGCGGCGAACATCGGCCAGTTGCGGGGATCGCGCAGCGACGGGCGGACGGCGGTGGTGGCATCGGACATTGGCCCATTCTACCAAGGCGGCCGCGTGTCTTTCCCGGGGGGCTCCCGTATCCTTGCCGCATGCGTAAAGACCCTGTCGAATGGATCCTGCGCGGCCTGTACTCGGTCGTGCTCTACATCCTGCTGCCGATCACCGTGTACCACCTGGTCTGGCGCGGCTTCCGGGTCCGTGAATACTTCCGGCGCTGGGACGAGCGCTATGCCTCCTATCCGCAGCCCACCGGCCAACCGCGGGTCTGGCTGCACGCGGTCTCGGTGGGCGAAGTCAATGCCGCTGCGCCGCTGGTGAACGCGCTGCGCAAGGAGCGGCCGGACATCCGCTGGGTCATCACCACCATCACCCCGACCGGCTCCGAGCGCGTGCGTGCGCTGTGGGGCGATGCACTGGACCACGTCTACCTGCCGTACGACGTGCCCGGCAGCGTCAACCGCTTCCTCGGCCATTTCCAGCCCAGCCTGGCGCTGATCCTGGAAACCGAGCTGTGGCCGAACATGCTGTTCGGTTGCCGTGACCGTGGCATTCCGGTCTACATTCTCAACGCGCGCCTGTCGGCGCGTTCGCTGCGGGGCTACCGGCTGCTGGCGGCGTTGATCCGCCGTGCGCTGCGCACGGTCACCTGCGTGGCCGCGCAGTCGCAGGACGATGCCGACCGTTTCGTGCAGCTGGGCGCTGCGCCCGAGCAGGTACAGGCGCTGGGCAACCTGAAGTTCGACATCACCACGCCGGACGTGCAGGGCTTCGTCGAGCAGTTCCACGCCCGCGTGCCGGCGCGGCGGCCGGTGTGGATCGCCGCCAGTACCCATGATGGTGAAGAACAGGCGGTGATCGATCTGCACCGGCGCCTGCGCCAGCAGCACCCCGACCTGTTGTTGCTGTGGGCGCCGCGGCACCCCGAGCGCTTCCCGAAGGTGGAGGCACTGGCACGGGAACAGGGTTGGAACGTGGCAACCCGGCGCGCGAAGCAGTGGCCGGAGGTTGAAACCGATGTGTTCGTCATCGATACCCTCGGCGAGCTGATGCCGTTCTATGCCTGCGCTCAGGTGGCGTTTGTCGGTGGCAGCCTGCAGCCGATCGGTGGCCACAACCTGCTGGAGCCGGCGGCGATGGGCACCGCTGCGGTGACTGGCCCGCACCTGCACAACTTCTCGGAAATTTCCCGGCGCATGCGCGAGGCTGGCGCGCTGTTGATCGGCGAAGACGTGCAGGCGGTCGGTGAACTGCTGCAGCACCTGCTCGAAGACCCGCAGGCGCGCGAGGACATGGCGCGGGCAGGCTGCACGCTGATCAGCAATGGACGCGGCGCCCTGCAGCGTACGCTGGCGCTGGTCGGACCGCACCTGCCGCCACCTTGCCGCTGAGTTCGAAGGGCCGGCGCGTGCGACGCGACTGTCGTGAAAGACCGCGTCAATTCTGCTTGACGACCGGGAACCTGTCGTAGCTGGACCGGGAGGTTCGTTGCCAACGTGCCTGCCGTCACATCGTGGTGCGCAGGGCGCATATTCCGATACCGCCTCCCGGCACAGGCTGTCAGTCTGCTGTCGACCGCGCTTGGCGGATATCAAGGGAACTTGCGATGGACCGCGACAGCCGCCCTGACGGCATTGATGCGCCCGGGTACGGCGATCGCCTTGTAGTGGTGGCACTGACCTTGCTGCTGGGAGGCAGCGTGGTCGCGCTGGTCGGCCAGCACACCGCAGCCCAGGCCGGCCCGGCCATCGTCCTGAGCCTGCTGCTGGCTGCGCTGGGCATGGGGCCGCTGCTGTACTGCCTGCACGTTCAGAACCAGCAATGGCCCGCTGCCGACGGCCTGTATGGCGTGTTGCGGGATCGTTTGGGAAGCGTGCCGGCCGTTCTGCTCGGTGGTGCGCTGCTGCTGGAACTGGTGCTGACTACCGCTGGCGTGGCGCAGTCGATCGCCAGCCATCTGCATGCGCTGCTGGCCGGTTCTGGAATCGAGACCCGCAACGGGATGCCGGATCAACTGATGGCTGCTGCCAGCCTGCTGCTGCTTGCAGTGGTCGGATTGCTGCGGCCACACCGTGTGGTGCTGGTTGCCGGTGTGCTGCTGACGGTGAAGATCGGCGTCGGCCTGCTGTTGCTGGTGCTGGCAGCCCGCCATGTGCACTACGCGTACTGGATTCCATGGCTGCCGCCGGCAACGGCACCCTATCGCTTCGGGATCGGCGGTGTACTGGCGGCGAGCGTGCCGCTGTCCGGTGTGTTCGCCACCGTTGGCCTGGTGCTGGGATTCCCTGGCATCGGCAGGCAGGCGAGGGCACGGACGCCGCGGCTGCTGGTGTGCGTGCTGCTGGCCATGGTGCTGCTGATCGTACTGGCCGCGTTGCAGGCTGGCCTGGTCGAATTTCCGTCCTTGGCCAGCACGCGGCCTTTGTCGGTGGCCCTGCAGCATCACCCGGAGCTGTACTGGATGATGCCCTTGCTGCCGCTGGCGGGAGTGGCGGGGTTGGTGGCGCTCGTTCTGGTGCTGCTGATGTTGGCTGCGCGGCTGGCGATACAGCTGTGGCCGACGGAAGGTGACGAATCCCTGGAATTCCGGGAGAGGCTGGTGCCGGTTGCCGTCGTCCTGTCGGCGGCATTGCTGGCGTTGTGGGCGCCAATGGGCAGCCTGCCGGTATTGCCTGGCCCGGCAACCCTGTTGGTGATGGGGGCCGTGTGCCTGGCCGTGCTGCGTGGACAGGTACCGCGGTCACGCGCCCTGCCGGTGCTGGCGCCCGTCGCCATCGCACTGTGTCTGCTGGCCGCAGTCGAACGGATGCGGGTCTGGCCCGGCTGACGGTCGCTGGATGTATGCTTGCTTCCGTACGCGCGACCCAAAAAAAAGCCACCCTCGCGGGTGGCTTCTTCGTGACCGGCAGGCTGACGACTCAGTGCGTGGTCGTTGCCGGGTTGCCCGCGTCCTGGGTCAGCAGGCGGTTGACGTCCTGCAGCTCGGCCACGTCCAGCGCACCCAGCGACTGGCTCAGCAGCAGGCGGT
The DNA here is from genome assembly GCF_030237085.1 of Stenotrophomonas maltophilia group sp. Smal32. Lineage (NCBI taxonomy): Bacteria > Pseudomonadati > Pseudomonadota > Gammaproteobacteria > Lysobacterales > Lysobacteraceae > Stenotrophomonas > Stenotrophomonas maltophilia group sp. Smal32. The sequence continues at coordinate 21,515 of NZ_JASJSI010000036.1, read as the reverse complement.
TCTGCAGGAAGGTGTAACGAGCCTGGGCATAGTCCAGCTGCGCCGAGAACAGGATGCGCTGGTTCTGGATCACGTCCAGCACGGTACGGGTACCTACTTCCAGGCCGACCTGCGACGCGTCGTACGCGCTCTGCGCCGAGACCACCGCCAGGCGGCGGGCTTCCACTTCGCTGATGCCCTGCACCAGGGTCTGGTAGGCATTGCGGGTGTTGCGGTCCAGGGCACGCTTCTGCTGCTCGTAGCCGTCCTGGGCGATGTCACGCTGGGCCAGCGCCTGGCGAACGTTGGACTGGGTGGCACCGCCGGCGAAGATCGGCACGTTCAGGGTCAGGCCGATGCTGTTGGTGCGGGCATCGGGGGACAGCGAGCCGGAGCCGGTGCTGTCGCCCCAGGTCGCGGTCTTGCCCCAGCTGCCACCCAGCGACAGGGTCGGGTAGTGGCCACCACGCGCGGCCTGCACGCCGGCTTCGGCGGCGCTGACCTTCAGTTCCTGCGCCTTCAGCGCCGGATTCTGGGTGGTGGCCTGGTGCACCAGCTCGTCGATGTTGCCGCGGTTGGCCGGCACTTCCGGGCGGAAGTCCGCCGGCAGGCCACGCAGGTTGACCACCGGCTGGCCGGTCAGTTCGGTCAGGGCCTGGTAGTTATCGGCCAGGGTGTTCTGCGCAACGATGGTGTTGGCGCGCGCCTGGTCGTACTGGGCGCGGGCTTCGTGCACGTCGGTGATCGGCGCCAGGCCCACTTCCAGGCGCTTGTCGGCGAAGTCGAACTGCTTCTTCGCGGCCGCTTCATTGGTCTGTGCGGCATTCAGCGATTCGATCGCCACCAGCACGTTGAAGTAGGCCGCCGAGGTGCGCACGATCAGGCTGTCGTTGGCCGATTCGAGGGTGAAGTCCGCCGCCTTGCTCAGCTCACGCTGCGAACGCAGGTTGTTGATCTGGCTCCAGTTGAACAGCGTCTGGCTGCCATCGATCGTGTAATTGCGGCGCTTGTTGGTGAACGAGCCGGAGTTGATGTCGGCGTTCGGCTCGCTGCGCGTGCGGTTCAGCGTGGCCTGGCCGTTGATCTGCGGCAGCAGGGCGGCGCGCGCCTGCACGGCGCCTTCCTTGTCGACCAGCCGGGTCGATTCGGCGGCGGACAGCTGCGGATCGCCGTTGCGCGCCATTTCGTAGACCTGCAGCAGGTCGGCGGCATGGGCGGACAACGGCAGCAGAGCAGTGGCCAGCGCAACAGCGAGGGATCGGCGGATCATTGCGGCTTCCTTGGACTCAGAGGTGGAACTGGGGTGCCGGGGCGGCACCACGCAGGTAATCGATATCGGTCTCGAACAGGGACTCGGTGCTGCCGTCGGCCTTGACCAGCAGGGCCTCCATCGCCGGCGAGCGGCCGTGGATCACGAACAGGCGACCACCCGGACGCAGCCACGAGGCGAACTGTGACGGCACCACGTCGACGGCACCAGTGACACAGATCACGTCAAAGCGGCGTTCGGTCTGCCAGGACAGGGCGTCGGCCACTTCCACGCGGACGTTGGTGCCCAGGCCGGAGGCGTCCAGGCGGGAACGCGCGGCGGCGGCCAGATCCGGGTCGATCTCCAGGCTCAGCACGTCGCGCGCCAGCGCGCCGATGCAGGCGGACAGGAAGCCGCTGCCGGTGCCGATTTCCAGCACTTCGTCACCCGGCTGCAGATCCAGTGCCTGCAGGGTACGGCCCTCGATGACCGGCTTCATCATCTTCTGGCCATGGCCGATCGGAAGTTCGACATCGGCGTAGGCCAGCGCCCGGTGTGCATCGGCGACAAAGGCCTCGCGCGGCAGGCGGGCCAGGACGTCGAGCACCTTGATGTCCAGCACGTCCCAGGGACGGATCTGCTGTTCCACCATCAGTTCGCGGGCGTGGGCGTAATCAATCGTCATGAGGTTCAAATCCAGCGCAGTGGGCCGGCCATTTTACCGGTGCCGGAGGCCGGCGGCGCGCCCAGAGCATCAGCTGCCGGGTGGCCGGGGTCGCAGTGCCGGAAGTCATCGCGACCTCCGGTTCGTTCAGTTTTGGTTATTCAGCCGTCGCGGCCCCCCGCGGCGCATAGGCGCGCAGGAAGAAGTCGATGCTGGCGGTCACATGGGCAAGAGGGTCGCACTCCACCGGTGACAGTGGCATGCCGCACATCATATGCATGTGCACTTCGCCCTTGACCAGGGTCAGGAACTGCTGGCCGGCCAGGTAGTAGTCGGGGATCGCCAGCTCACCGCGTTCGCCGCGGGCGCGCAGGAAGTCGGCCAGGGCCTCGCAGGTGCGTTCCGGACCGGCCTGCCAGAACAGCTCGCGCAGGCGTTCGTCGGTCTCCGGCGCCATCATCATGCGCTGGATCGAGATCGCCGCATCGGAGGTGATCAGCTCGAAGAAGGCCAGGCCGATGCCGATCAGCTGGTCGCGCAGCGGACCGTCCGCGTCGGCCACGAACAGGGCATCGGGCAGCATTTCAATGCACTTGGACTGCACGGCCTCGGAAAACAGGGTTTCCTTGTCGCCGAAGTGGCTGTACACGGTCAGCTTCGAGACGCCGGCCTGGGCGGCAATGGCGTCCATGCTCACGCCGGTATAGCCCTGTTCGATGAACAGTACCTTGGCTGCTTCAAGGATCGCCGCGCGCTTGCCCAGATCCTTGGGGCGCCCGGGTCCGGCGGCCTTGGCAGCAGGCTTGGCCGACGGCTTGCGGGAAGTGGAAGAACTCATCGCAACAATACTAGACCAAGCGGTTCGATATTTATACTATACCGACCGGTTTATTAAATTGGGCCGGCAGTCGCGGCTCCCCCTTGTTGCAACCCTGCGTTTTCAGGACGTTGACCGATGAAGATCGTGCGCTGGATGGGCGGTATGGTGTGGGTGGCTGCGCTGGCAGCCTGTTCGGGACAGGAACAGGCGCCGCAGGCGGCCGTGCCCGTACTGGTGGTTCACCCCGGCGAACAGGCCGGACAGGCGCCGGCGGCGTTCCCGGGCACGGTGCGTGCCCGCCAGGAAAGCCCGCTGTCGTTCCGCGTCGGCGGCAACCTGGTCAAGCGCCATGTCGATGCCGGCCAGCGGGTGAAGAAGGGCGACGTGCTGGCCGAACTGGACGTGGCCGACTTCGCGCTGCAGGCGCGTGCCTCGCAGGCCCAGCTGGCGGCGGCGGAAGCCGATCTGGTGCGTGCCCGTGACGATCTCAAGCGCTACCAGGTGCTGGCCGACCAGCAGCTGGTCAGCCGCTCGCAGCTGGACCAGCAGTCCGCCGCGTTCAAGGCTGCGCAGGGCCAGGCCAATGCGGCCCGTGCCAACCTTGATGTGCTGCGCAACCAGGCCGACTACGCACAGCTGCGCGCACCGGCCGATGGCGTGATCGCCAGCCGCGAAGCCGAAGCCGGGCAGGTGGTGTCCGCCGGGCAGACCATCTTCAACCTGGCCGCCGATGGTGGCCGCGAAGTGCTGATCGACCTGCCCGAAGCCACCATCCGCGACTATGCGGTCGGCCAGCCGGTCGAGGTGGAACTGTGGAACCGCCCGGGCCAGCGCCTGCCGGGGACGATCCGCGAGATCGCTGCCGCCGCCGATCCGCAGGCACGCACCTATGCCACCCGGGTGAGCCTGGCCGCCGATGCGCTGGCCGATGTCGAACTGGGCCAGAGCGCACGCGTCTACAGCAGTGCCGGTCGCCACGGCACCCTGCAGCTGCCGCTGGGCGCGCTGCAGCGCGGCGCCAACGGTGCCGCCAGCGTGTGGGTGGTCGATCCGGCCAACAGCACGCTGAAAGCTGCGTCGGTCACCACCGGTGCCTATGGCAGCGAAACGGTACCGGTGCTGTCCGGCGTTGGCGCCGCTGACTGGGTGGTCGCCGCCGGCGGCCATCTGCTGCGCGCCGGCCAGCCGGTGATCGCGGTGGACCGCCAGAACCGCCCGGTGCTGAAGCCGGCCGCGCCGCCTGCTGCCGCCAAGGCCAAGGAGTAAGCCGGTGCGCCGCTTCAATCTTTCCGAGTGGGCGCTGGCCAATCGCCCGCTGGTGCTGTTTGCGATGCTCGCCTTCGCCCTGATCGGTGCATGGTCGTACAAGCATCTGGGCCAGTCCGAAGACCCGCCGTTCACCTTCAAGGCGATGGTGGTGCGCACGCTGTGGCCGGGCGCCACCGCCGAGCAGGTCTCGCGGCAGGTGACCGAGCCGATCGAGAAGGCGCTGATGAACACCGGCGAGTACGAGTTCATCCGCTCGTATTCGCGCCCGGGCGAATCGCAGGTCATCTTCATGGCCCGCGACAGCCTGCGTTCCAAGCAGATTCCGGACCTGTGGTACCAGGTGCGCAAGCGCGTGGGCGACATCCGCGCGACGCTGCCGCGCGAGATCGTCGGCCCGTTCTTCAACGACGAGTTCGGCGACACCTACGGCAACATCTATGCGTTGACCGGCAAGGGCTTCGACTATGCGGTGATGCGTGACTACGCCGACCGCATCCAATTGGAACTGCAGCGCGTACCCGACGTCGGCAAGATCGACCTGGTCGGCCTGCAGGACGAGAAGGTCTGGATCGAGTTGTCCAACACCCGGCTGGCCACGCTGGGCGTGTCGATGCAACAGGTGCAGCAGGCGCTGGCCGACCAGAATGCGGTAAGCGGTACCAGCTTCTTCGAGACCGCCACCGATCGCGTGCAGCTGCGCGTGACCGGCCAGTTCAACGACATCGAAGCGATCCGCCAGTTCCCGATCCGCGCCGGTGACCGCACCGTGCACCTGGGCGACATCGCCGAGGTCAAGCGTGGCTTTGCCGATCCGGCGTCGCCGAAGATGCGCTTCATGGGTGAAGAGGCGATCGGCCTGGCGGTGGCGATGAAGGATGGCGGCGACATCCTCAAGCTCGGCGCCAACCTGGATGCCGACTTCGAGCGCCTGCAGAAGACCCTGCCGGCCGGCATGCAGCTGCGCAAGGTGTCCGACCAGCCGCAGTCGGTGGAAGAGTCTGTCGGCGAGTTCGTGCAGGTGCTGACCGAGGCGGTGGTGATCGTGCTGCTGGTCAGCTTCTTCTCGCTGGGCCTGCGCACCGGCCTGGTGGTGGGCGTGACCATCCCGCTGGTGCTGGCGATGACGTTCTTCGTCATGCACTACTTCGACATCGGCCTGCACAAGATCTCGCTGGGTGCGCTGGTGCTGGCGCTGGGCCTGCTGGTGGACGATGCGATCATTGCGGTGGAGATGATGGCCACCAAGATGGAGCAGGGCTATGACCGCCTGCGCGCGGCCAGTTTCGCCTGGGAGTCGACCGCGTTCCCGATGCTGACCGGTACCCTGATCACCGCGGCCGGCTTCCTGCCGATCGCCACTGCGGCCTCGAGCACCGGCGAATACACCCGCTCGCTGTTCCAGGTGGTGACCATCGCGCTGGTGGTGTCGTGGATCGCAGCGGTGCTGTTCATCCCGTACCTGGGCGACAAGATGCTGCCGGACCTGTTCAATCCGCGGCCGCCGAAGCCGGGCAGCCTGCCTGCGCGCTGGCACGCCAAGCGCCAGCAGTGGGCCGACCGTTACCCGGCGCTGGCCAACCTGATCGCGCCGCCGCAGCACGGGCATGACCATGATCCGTACCAGCGCCCGTTCTACCGCAGCTTCCGTCGCTTCCTGGATACCTGCCTGCGCCGACGCTGGTGGGTGATCGCCGCGACCATCGCGTTGTTCATCGGTTCGCTGATGCTGTTCCGCTTCGTGCCACAGCAGTTCTTCCCGGATTCGACCCGGCCGGAACTGATGGTGGACATCGAGCTGGCCGAGGGCGCGTCGCTGCGTTCGACCCAGGCCCAGGCCGAGAAGCTGGAGAAACTGCTGTCCAGCCGCGAGGGCATCGCCAACTACGTGTCCTACGTGGGCACCGGTTCGCCGCGCTTCTACCTGCCACTGGACCAGCAGCTGCCGGCAACCAATTTCGCCCAGTTCGTGGTGCTGGCCAAGGACATCAAGTCGCGAGAGAGCACCCGCGACTGGCTGCTGCATGAGGTGATCCCGAAGTTCCCGGACGTGCAGATGCGCGTGACCCGCCTGGAGAACGGCCCGCCGGTCGGCTATCCGGTGCAGATGCGCATTTCCGGTGAGCACATCGAGAAGGTGCAGGCGATCGCACGCCAGGTCGAAGCCAAGGTGCGCGGGAACCCGCACGTGATGAACGTCAACCTGGACTGGAGCGAGCCGAGCAAGGTGGTGCGGCTGGTGATCGACCAGGAGCGCGCCCGCGCGCTGGGCGTGAGCAGCGCCCAGGTCAGCCAGTTCCTGTCCAGTTCGCTGGCCGGGCAGTCGGTGAGCGTGTACCGCGAAGGGAACCGCCAGATCGAGATGCTGCTGCGTGGTCCGGCCGATGAGCGCAACCAGCTTGAGCTGCTGTCGAGCCTGTCGATGCCCACCGCCAACGGCGGCAGCATCACGCTGTCGCAGGTGGCGACGATGGAGTACGGCTTCGAGGACGGCATCATCTGGCACCGCAACCGCCTGCCGACGGTCACCGTGCGTGCCGACATCAGCGATGGCATGCAGCCGCTGGACGTGGTGCACCAGATCCTGCCGACGCTGGACGGCATCCGTGCGGAGCTGCCCAGCGGCTACCTGCTGGAGACCGGAGGTACGGTGGAGGATTCGGCCCGCGGCCAGAACTCGATCAAGGCCGGCATGCCGCTGTTCCTGGTGGTGGTGGCCACGTTGCTGATGCTGCAGCTGCGCAGCTTCTCGCGCGCGGCGATGGTGCTGGTGACCGCGCCGCTGGGCATCATCGGCGCGACATTGTTCCTGCTGCTGTTCCGCGCGCCGTTCGGCTTCGTGGCACTGCTGGGTACGATTGCGCTGGCCGGCATGATCATGCGCAACTCGGTGATCCTGATCGACCAGATCCAGCAGGACATCGATGCGGGCCATGACCGCTGGCATTCGATCATCGACGCCACGGTGCGCCGCTTCCGCCCGATCGTGCTGACCGCGCTGGCAGCGGTGCTGGCGATGATTCCGCTGTCGCGCAGTGCGTTCTACGGCTCGATGGCGATCTCGATCATGGGCGGCCTGATCGTCGGCACGGTGCTGACCCTGGTGTTCCTGCCGGCCCTGTACGCGGCGTGGTTCCGGGTCAAGCCGGACGAATCCGGGGCGTAACACCCCGGGTTCTACGGCCACCGCCTCTGGTAGGTGCCAACCTGGGTTGGCACTGCGCTTTGCATCCACGCATGGCGCGGAGTGATCTGCTCGCGGGATCTGCTTTCTGTAGAGCCGAGCCATGCTCGGCTGCTCTTCGCATGATGGTGGGATGAGTCGAGCATGGCTCGACGCTACAGAAGCATCCACGCATGGCGTGGAGTGATCTGATCGCGGGATCTGCTTTCTGTAGAGCCGAGCCATGCTCGGCTGCTCTTCGCACGATGATGGAATGAGTCGAGCATGGCTCGACTCTACAGAAGCATCCACGCATGGCGTGGAGTGATCTGATCGCGGGATCTGCTTTCTGTAGAGCCGAGCCATGCTCGGCTGCTCTTCGCATGATGGTGGGATGAGTCGAGCATGGCTCGACGCTACAGAAGCATCCACGCATGGCGTGGATCTACCGCAATCGCAGGCCGTTTCGAAGCACCGGCAGCAGCCATTCGATGAACACCTGTACACGTTGTGCGCGGTGCTGCCGATGCGGCAGCAGCAGGGTCACCGGCAGCGGTTGTGCCACGTACTGCGGCATCACTTCCACCAGTTCGCCGGATTGCAGTTCCGCCTGCACGTCGTAGCGCGGAATCTGCAGCAACCCCAGCCCGGCCACGCAGCACGCGATCGACGCTTCTGCGCTGTTCACCCGCACCCAGCCGGGCATCGGCAATGTGCGTAGCTGCGCGCCCTCCTGCCACTCCCACGGTTCCACCCGTGCCGTGGTCGGCGAGGCGTAGTTCACTGCACGGTGCTGCTGCAGGTCGGCAGGCTGCTGCGGCATGCCGTGTTCACGCAGGTACGCCGGCGCGGCGACGTTGACGAAGTCGAGCTGGCCCAGCGTGCGCGCCACCAGACTGGAATCCCCCAGCTGGCCGACACGCAACACCGCATCGCAACCGTCTTCGATCAGGTTCACCGCGCGGTCGGTCATGCCCAGATCCACTTCCACCTGCGGATGGCGCGCGAAGAAATCCGGAAGGGAAGGGGCGATGATTCGGCGGCCGATGCGGCTGGGCACGTCGATCTTCAGCAGGCCCACCGGCTGCGCATCGTCCTGCCGGAACAGCGATTCGGCGTCTTCGACTTCGGCGATCAGGCGCAGGCAGCGCGCATGGAACACGTCGCCATCATGGGTGGTGGACACCCGGCGGGTCGAGCGCTGCAGCAGGCGGGTGCCAAGCCGCTGTTCCAGCTCCGCAATGGCTGCCGAGACGGTGGAGCGGGGCAGGCCGAGCTGGTCGGCAGCGCGGGTGAAGCTGGCGCACTCCACCACCCGGGTGAAGATGCGGAAGCGATCGATCCGGTCCATTGTTCGCTGGCTCTGGAAAGTTAAGTCAATGTGGTGGGCTTTATCCGTATTTTCTGCACGATATCGTCGTCAGGGCAGGGTTGCCACCCCGGGCAGCCCCCTCCCGAGATCGAAGCCATGACCGACCATTCCCTCAAGGGCAAGACCGTGCTGATTGCCGGTGGCGCCAAGAACCTGGGCGGACTGATCGCCCGCGACTTCGCCGCACAAGGCGCCAAGGCCATCGTGGTTCACTACAACAGTGCCGCCACCCACGCCGATGCAGAGGCGACCGTCGCTGCGGTGCAGGCCGCCGGCAGCAAGGCGGTGGCCCTGCAGGGCGACCTGACGTCGGCGGCAGCGATGGAGCGCCTGTTCGCCGATGCCGTGGCCTCGGTTGGCCGTCCCGACATTGCCATCAACACCGTGGGCAAGGTGCTGAAGAAGCCGCTGCTGGAGATCAATGAAGCCGAGTACGACGAGATGAGCGCGGTCAACGCCAAGGCAGCGTTCTTCTTCCTCAAGGAGGCGGGGCGCCACGTCAACGACGGTGGCCGCATCTGCACCCTGGTCACCTCGCTGTTGGGTGCCTACACACCGTTCTACTCCAGCTACGCCGGCACCAAGGCACCGGTCGAGCATTTCACCCGTGCGGCGTCGAAGGAGTTTGGTGAGCGCGGCATCTCGGTGACCGCGATCGGGCCGGGGCCGATGGATACGCCGTTCTTCTACCCGGCCGAGAGTGCCGATGCGCAGGCGTACCACAAGACCGCGGCGGCGCTGTCGGCGTTCACCCGCACCGGCCTGACCGACATCGCCGATATCGTGCCGTGGATCCGCTTCCTGGTGACCGATGGCTGGTGGATGACCGGGCAGACGATTCTGGTCAATGGTGGGTACACCACCAAGTAAGGCAGCCACGCATGGCCTGGCTGCCGGCTACCTGTAGAGTCGAGCGATGCTCGACTGCTGTTGAATGAGCCGAGCATGGCTCGGCTCTACAGGTGTTGCCCGATGGGTCAGCGCAGCTTTGCCAGCACCGCGTCGGTGGCGGCTGCCGTGCTCACCGCCTGGCCCTTGGCGGCCAGGTCGGCGGTGAACACACCGTCGTCCAGCACCGCATGCACCGCCGCTTCCACCGACGCAGCTTCAGCCTCCAGCCCCAGCGAATGGCGCAGCAGCATCGCCGCGCTGAAGATCGTTGCGTACGGATTGGCGATGCCCTTGCCGGCGATGTCCGGTGCCGAACCATGGATCGGCTCGTAGATACCGACCGCACCCGGCTCGCCCAGCGAAGCCGACGGCAGCAGGCCCAGTGATCCGGCCAGCATCGAGGCTTCGTCGGTGAGGATGTCGCCGAACATGTTCTCGGTCACGATCACGTCGTACTCGCGCGGCTTGGCCAGCAGGTGCATGGCCATCGAATCGACAAGCTGGTGCTCCAGCGCAACGTCCGGGAATTCCTCGCGGCCGATGCGCGCGGCCACGTCACGCCACAGGCGCGAGGTCTCCAGCACGTTGGCCTTGTCCACCGAGGTGACCTTGCCGCGACGCTGCTGTGCCAGGCGGAAGGCGCTGCGCAGCACGCGCTCGATCTCGGTCACGGAGTAGCGGCACAGGTCGCTGGCGCTGTCGGCGTCGCGGGTCTTGTCGCCGAAGTAGATGCCGCCGGTCAGCTCGCGCACCACCACGAAGTCCACGCCCTGCAGCAGCTCTGCCTTGATCGGCGAGGCGTGCAGCGCGGCTTCATGGGTGCGCACCGGGCGCAGGTTGGCGTACAGGCCCAGCGCCTTGCGGATCGCCAGCAGACCCTGTTCCGGGCGCACCTTGGCGTTCGGGTCGGACCACTTAGGGCCACCGACCGCGCCCAGCAGTACCGCATTGGCGGCCTGGCAGGCGGCCAGCGTCGAGGCAGGCAGCGGCTCGCCATGGCGGTCGATGGCGATGCCGCCGATATCGTGCTCGCTGAAAGTGAAGGTGTGGTTGAAGCGTTCGGCGACGGACTTCAGGACGGCAACCGCGGCGGCGGCCACTTCCGGGCCGATGCCATCACCGGGCAGGACAACAATTTCAGCGTGCATGCTCACTCTCGTAACGTTCGATTTCAGGGACACGGCCCAACAGATACCCCAACTGGTCGACACCTTCCAGCAGGCAGGTCTGCGAGAAGCCATCCAGCGGGAAGGAATAGACGCGGCCATCCGGGGTGCGCAGTTCGCGCGCGGCCACATCGATGGTCAGCTCATCATCCGGGCGCTGCATCAGCGTCTGTACGTCGGCCTCGTCCAGCACGATCGGCAGCAGGCCGTTCTTCAGCGCGTTGCCGCGGAAGATGTCGGCGATCTCGCTGCTGACGATGGCGCGCAGGCCGAGGTCGGTCAGCGCCCACGGGGCATGCTCGCGCGAAGAACCACAGCCGAAATTGCGGCCCGCCAGCAGGATGCTGCGACCAGCATTGCGAGGCTGGTTGAAGGCGAAGTCGGCCACCGGCGAACCATCGGCCTGCCAGCGCCAGTCATTGAAGGCGTTGCGGCCGAGACCAGCGCGTTCGGTGGTCGACAGGAACCGTGCCGGGATGATCTGGTCGGTGTCGATGTTGGTCTGTGCCAGCACCACGCTGGACGAGGTCAAGGTACGGAAACCGGCCATTACGCTACCTCCTGTGCGAACAGTTCGCGGGTATCGGCAACGTGCCCGTTCACGGCGGCCCACGCCGCGCTCATCGGCGAGGCCAGCAGCGTACGTGAACCGGGGCCTTGGCGGCCCTCGAAATTGCGGTTGCTGGTGCTCACGGCCAGCTGGCCGGGCGCGACCAGATCGCCGTTCATGGCGATGCACATCGAGCAACCGGGCTCGCGCCATTCGGCACCGGCCGCGCGCACGATCTCATGGATGCCTTCGGCCTCGGCCTCGCGCTTGACGATCTCCGAGCCCGGTACCACCAGCATGCGTACCCGCTCGGCGACGCGGCGGCCGCGCAGGACCTGCGCGACTTCGCGCATGTCGCTCAGGCGGCCATTGGTGCACGAACCGACGAACACCACGTCCACCGGCGTACCGGCCAGTGCCTTGCCCGCCTGGAAGTGCATGTAGTCCAGGCCCTTCTGCGCGGCCGCATCGTTGGCGGCGGGAATCGGCGCATCCACCGCGATGGCGGTACCCGGATGCGTGCCCCAGGTCAGGGTCGGGCGGATGTCGGCGGCGTCGATGCGTACTTCGCTGTCGAAGCGTGCGCCGTCATCGCTGCGCAGCTGCTGCCAGCGTGCGACGGCGGCGTCGAACTCGGCACCCTTGGGGCCACGCGGGGTATTGGCCACGAAGTCGAAGGTGACCTGGTCCGGGGCGACCATGCCGGCACGCGCGCCGGCCTCGATCGACATGTTGCACAGGGTCATGCGCTGTTCCATGTCCATCGCTTCGATGGTGCTGCCACGGAACTCGATGACGTGGCCGGTGCCACCGTTGACGCCGATCACGCCGATGATGTGCAGCACCACGTCCTTGGCGCCCACGCCCGGCGCCAGTGGGCCATCGACGGTGATGGCAAAGGTCTTCGCCTTGCGCTGCAGCAGGCACTGCGTGGCCAGCACGTGGCCGACTTCGCTGGTGCCGATGCCGAAGGCCAGCGAACCGAAGGCACCATGGGTGGAGGTGTGGCTGTCGCCGCAGACGATGGTCATGCCCGGCTGCGTGAAGCCCTGTTCCGGCGCGATCACGTGGACGATGCCGCGGTTGTCCGAAGCCATGTCGAACAGCTCGATGCCGTGCTCGGCGCAGTTGCGTGCCAGCGTGGCGACCTGTTCCTCGGAGGCGGCGCTGGCATAGGGCAGCGTGCCGTCGGCACCGGCCGGCAGAGTCGGGGTGGAATGGTCCATCGTTGCCTTGGTGCGGTCCGGCCGGCGCGGCGACAGGCCGCGTTCGCGCAGTTCGGTGAAGGCCTGCGGTGAGGTGACCTCGTGGATCAGGTGCAGGTCGATGTACAGCACGGCGGGGGCGCTGTCGGATTCGGGAACCACCACGTGGGCGTCCCACAGTTTGTCGTACAGGGTGCGGGGTGCGGAAGTCATGCGTGTGCCTGGCAGAAGTACGAAGGTGCGGACATCAGAAAAGATAGCGAAAAGTGTCGAGTCAGCGGCGACGGGCGAGCACCCGCAGCCGCACGTAGTCGGCCAGCGGCTGGCCGGCGGCGTTGCGCGGCAGATCGGCCAGCAGTGCAGCGGCGGCATCGCGCACGGTGGCGCGGACCTCGCTGGGCAGGTCATCCAGCAGCGGCGCGGCGAACACGCGCAACCAGCCGGCCACGCCGGTCGGCAGCGCGGTGGGGCGCGGCGTGCATTCGATCAGCTGCACCTGGAAGCCATGCTGGCGCAGGCGGTCAGCGTAGGCATCGGCCGTCGGGAAGTACCACTGGAAGGCGCTGGCGCCATGGCCGTGAGCCACGCGTGCGGCCTGCAGCGCGGCGATGATCGTGGCCACGTTGCCATGGCCGCCGAACTCGGCGACGAAGCGGCCGCCGGGGCGCAGGGCGCGGCGCACGCCTTCCAGCACCTGGTCGGGATTGCCCATCCAGTGCAGTGCCGCGTTGCTGAATACTGCATCGAACTCGCTGTCGAACGACAGCGCGTGGCCGTCCATCACCTGCGCGTCGACACCGCGTGCGCGGGCGGCGATCACCAGTTCCGGCGAGGCATCCACACCGTGGATGCGTGCACCGTTCAGCGCCAGCTCGGTGCTGAGTACGCCATCGCCACAGCCCAGGTCGAGGATGCGCTCACCGGCGCGCGGATCGAGCAGGCGCGCCACCGCGCCGCCGAGCAGCGGCACGAAGCCGGCATCAATCGCATAGTCCTGGGCGTTCCACTGCTGGCCAGCGGCGCTGGTCGGGGCGGGGGTGTCGAAGGCGCTCATCTCGGCTTCCTCAGGCGGTGGCGGGGGTGGCAACGTCGGTGCTGCTGTGGGCGGCGGCGTGGCGCTGGCGCAGCAGACGGTTGGCAACATCCAGCCAGGCCAGCGCGGAGGCTTCGATGATGTCCTTGCTGGTGCCGGTGCCGTCGTACTCCACGCCCTCGTGGCGCACGCTCAGGTTGGCTTCGCCACGCGCGTCGGCGCCGATGCCGACGCTGTGTACGTGATAGCTGTCCAGCATCAGCTGCACGCCGGTGGCGGCCGACAGTGCGCCGAACAGCGCATCGACCGGGCCGTCGCCCTGTGCGGTTTCGGCCACGCGGTTGCCATCCGGGTCGGACAGTTCAACCAGCGCGTTGGCGCGGCTGCCGACATCGCTGATGGTCATCGACGCCAGGCGGTAGCCCTGTGCGTTGGAACCGCCCTGCATCAGCGTCTGCAGGTCGGCATCGGTGACCACGCGCTGCTGTTCGCACAGGCCCTTGAACTGCTCGAACACCAGCTTCAGTTCATCCTCGTCCAGCCAGAAGCCCAGCGCGCGCAGGCGCGCTTCAACAGCGGCGCGCCCACTGTGGCGGCCCAGCACCATCTGCGAGTCTTCCCAGCCCACGTCTTCCGGACGCATGATTTCGTAGGTGCCGCGGTGGCGCAGCATGCCGTGCTGGTGGATGCCCGATTCGTGGGCGAAGGCATTGGCGCCGACGATCGCCTTGTTGCGCTGTACCGGCATGCCGACCAGGCGCTGCAGCAGCTGCGAGGTGCCGACGATGCGCGGGGTGTTGATCGCACTGTCCTGCTCGTAGAAGGCCTGGCGAACCTTCAGCACCATGGCGATTTCTTCCAGCGAGCAGTTGCCGGCGCGTTCACCGATGCCGTTGATGGTGCACTCGACCTGTCGCGCGCCCCCTTCGATGGCGGCCAGCGAGTTGGCCACGGCCAGGCCCAGGTCGTTGTGGCAGTGCGCGCTGAAGATCACGTTGGCGGCATTGGGCACGTCGGCCACGCCGGCGATGACCTGCTGGAACATCGCGCGGATTTCCTCCGGCGTGGTGAAGCCGACGGTGTCGGGCAGGTTGATGGTGGTGGCGCCGGCGGCGATCGCCACGCGCGAAACTTCGATCAGGTAATCCAGCTCGGTACGGGTGGCATCCTCGGCCGAGAATTCGACGTCGTCGATGTAGGAACGCGCCAGCGCTACGTGCTTGCGTACCGACTCCAGTACCTGCTCGCGGGTCATGCGCAGCTTGTGCTCGCGGTGCAGCGGGCTGGTCGACAGGAACACGTGCAGGCGCGGATTGGCGGCCGCTTCCAGCGCACGTGCGGAAGTTTCGATGTCGGCCTGCAGGCAGCGCGACAGCACCGCCAGGCTCAGGCTCGGGCGGCACAGTTCGCGGCCGATCAGTGCCATCGCCTCGCGGTCGGACTGCGAGCTGGCCGGGAAACCGGTCTCGATGATGTCCACGCCCAGTTCGTCCAGCGCACGCGCCATCACCAGCTTCTGCGGCGGGCTCATGCTGCAGCCGGGGGACTGCTCGCCGTCACGCAGGGTGGTGTCGAAGATGCGGATGCGCGGGGTGGTAATTCGTTCGATGGTGGTCACAGGGAAATCTCCTCGACAGCGGGCGTTGCGGCTTGCAGGTGGGAAGGGGAAGAAGTGGGGGAGGACGGCGCGCTGGCCCTCGCGGGCGAGCGGGGTGTTTCGCTGCGCCGTCGCCGCGGTTTGCGTGGCGGGCGCGGCCGGATGTCGGTAAGCAGGCCGGCCAGCACGCCGGCATCGATGTTGCCGCCGGAGACCACCGCGCACTTGCGGCGGCCGGCGACGCGGCGGCCGGCGGCCAGCGCCAGCGCACCGGCGCCCTCGGCGATGATGTGTTCCTCCAGCGCCAGCCGCACCAGGGTTTCGCGCAGCTCGGCTTCGCGCACGATCACCACATCGTCCAGCAGCGAGGAGCACAGGCGGCGTGTCAGGAAGCCGGGGATCTTCACCCGCACACCGTCGGCCAGCGAGGCGACAGGGGCGATCTCGCGGACATCGCCACGGATCGCGCGCGCCATCGAGTCAACGCCTTCCACCTGTGCACCAACCACGCGCACGCCCTGTGATTTCAGCGCCAACGCAACGCCGGAGGCCAGGCCACCGCCGCCGATCGGTACGATCACCACGTCCGGTGCGTGTGCGGCCAGCTCGATGCCGACCGTGCCCTGGCCGGCGATCACGTCGGCATCATCGAACGCGGACAGGAAGCGGTAGCCGTGGCGCTGCGCCAGCTCGACCGCGAAGGCGTAGGCCTCGTCGTAGCTGTTGCCGTGCTGGCGCACGGTCGCACCCCAATGGGCGACGCCGGCGATCTTGGTGGCGGGCGCGCCATGCGGCATCACCGTGATGGCCGGTACGTCCAGACGATAGGCGGCCCAGGCCACGCCCTGGGCATGGTTGCCGGCCGAGGCGCAGATCACCGGCCGGGTGTCGCCGCGCTCGCGGCCGGCCAGCAGAGCATTCAGTGCGCCGCGCACCTTGTAGGAACCGGTGCGCTGCAGGTTCTCCAGCTTCAGCCAGGTGCCGAAGCGCTCGGCATGGTGCAGTGGAGTGGGCGGCAGGAAGCGGCGCAGGCGGGCCTGCGCGGCCAGGACGTCGGCGACGCTTACGTCGCCGACATCGCTTTCCTGGCTGGCATCAGCGGCCGGCATGGGCCACCAGCGGGGTGCGGTCGACCGCCGCATGCGGGCGCGGGCGGCGAAGAAGACGCCTCCGTACCGGCACCGTGGTCGCTACGGTACGGGTGTTCATGGCGATACTCCTTCCACGGCGGTGACCTGCACGGACACGCAGTCGTAGATCTTCTCGATCTGCCGGCACAGCGTTTCCGCCGGGCGCTGGCCATCGACGACCAGCTGCAGGTGCCAGCGGCCGTCGTCGGCGGCCACCGGCGCACCGCTGATCGCGCGCGGCGCGAAGCCGCGACGCTCGGCCATGCCGATCACGCGCAGCAGCGCGCCTTCGGCCGGGTGCAGCACCAGGTCAAGCCGGTAGTGCATTGGGGGTCTCCTGGCGGGCGTGGGCAGGGTTGCTTTCCAGCATCGTGCTGTTGGCGGTGTTCGGTGGCACCAGCGGCCACACGTTGGCGCGTGCATCGATGGCCACGTGCAGCAGCGCCGGGCCCGGCTCGGCCAGCAGCGCGGCCAGCCCACCCTCGACGTCATCGCGTGCATCGATGCGGGTCGCGGCAATGCCGAACACCTGCGCCAGCGCCACGAAGTCCGGGTTGTCGGACAGGTCGATCTCGCTGTAACGCTCGGCGAAGAACAGCTCCTGCCACTGCCGCACCATGCCCAGCGAACTGTTGTCCAGCAGCACGATCTTCACCGGCAGGCGGCAGCGCGCGATGGTGGCCAGCTCCTGCACGTTCATCATGAAGCTGCCATCACCGGAGACCAGCACCACGGTGCGGTCCGGGCAGGCGAACTGCGCGCCCATCGCGGCCGGCAGGCCGAAGCCCATGGTGCCCAGCGCGCCACTGGTCAGGTGGTTGCGCGGGTGGTTGAAGCGGCAGTGCTGCGCCACCCACATCTGGTGTTGGCCGACATCGCAGGCGATCACCGCATCGGCCGGTGCCAGTTCGCTCAGGCGCTTCAGCAGCGCCGGGGCGTAGATGTGCTGGCCCGGTGCGTCGTAGCGCGCTGCGAAACGATCGCGATGCTGTGCACAGCGCCTGCGCCATGCGTCCTGGTGGGCCTTGGGGGAGGGGAAGGCCGCACGCAGGGCGCGGATGGCATGGCCGACATTGCCAGGCACAGCGACATCGGCGCTGCGCAGCTTGGAGATCTCGTAGGCGTCGGCATCAATGTGGACGACACGGGCGAACGGTGCGAATTCGGCCAGCTTGCCGGTGGCACGATCGTCGAAGCGTGCACCCAGCACCAGCAGCAGGTCGCTTTCCTGCACCGCCATGTTGGCCGCGCGGGTGCCGTGCATGCCCAGCATGCCCAGCGACTGCGGGTGGTTGGCTGGCAGTGCGCCCAGCCCGCGCAGGGTCATCACCGTGGGGATGGCGCTGGCCTCGACGAAATCGCGCAGGTCCTGCACCGCATCGCCAAGCGCGATGCCGCCACCGGCGTAGACCACCGGCTTCTCGGCGGCCGCCAGTGCGGCGATGGCCTCGGCGATGGCGGCCTCGGCCGGCGACGGCGGCGGTTCGACGCTGCTCGGCACGTGCGCTGGCAGATGGCTGGCATCGGCCAACTGCACGTCCTTGGGCAGATCGATCAGCACTGGGCCGGGGCGGCCTTCGCGCGCGATGCGGAAGGCGTCGGCCACCACGCGCGGCAGGTCATCGACGCTGCGCACCAGCCAGCTGTGCTTGACGATCGGCATCGTCAGGCCGAACACATCCAGCTCCTGGAAGGCATCGGTGCCCAGCAGCGGGGTGCCGACCTGGCCGGTGATGCAGACCATCGGCACCGAATCCAGCATCGCGTCGGCAATGCCGGTGACCAGGTTGGAGGCGCCCGGGCCGGAGGTGGCCACGCAGACGCCCACCTGGTTGCTGGCGCGGGCAAAGCCATTGGCGGCCAGCGCCGCGCCCTGCTCATGGCGCACCAGGATGTGCTTCAGCGACGAATCCACCAGCGCGTCATAGAACGGCATGATGGTGCCGCCGGGATAGCCGAACAGTGTACGGACACCCTCGGCCTCCAGCGCCTGGGTCAGCCAGCGCGCGCCGTTGGGCGGCGCGCTGCGGTGTGTGGGAGAGTTCATGGGGGACCTTGCAGAGCGGGTGGGGGAGGCCGCGTGGTTACGCGGCCTGTCCTTGCAACCAGACCATCTTGGCGCGCAGTTCCTTGCCTACCTTCTCGATCGGGTGCTCCAGGTCGGCCTGCTTGAACCTGTTGTAGTTCGGCAGGCCCGCTTCGTACTCGGCCACCCAGTTCTTGGTGAAAGTACCGTCCTGGATGTCCTTCAGCACTTCCTTCATGCGCGCCTTGGTGCCGGCGTCGATCACCCGCGGGCCGCTCACGTAGTCACCGTACTGCGCGGTTTCGGAGATGAATTCCAGCATGCGCGAGATGCCACCTTCGTAGAACAGGTCCACGATCAGCTTCAGCTCGTGCAGCACTTCGTAGTAGGCGATCTCCGGCTGGTAACCGGCTTCGACCAGGGTCTCGAAACCGGCCTGCACCAGCGCCGAAGCGCCGCCGCACAGCACCGCCTGCTCGCCGAACAGATCGGTCTCGGTTTCTTCCTTGAACGTGGTCTGGATCAGGTTGGCGCGGGCACCGCCGAGGCCACCGGCATA
Source organism: Stenotrophomonas maltophilia group sp. Smal32 (assembly GCF_030237085.1). Classification (NCBI taxonomy): domain Bacteria; kingdom Pseudomonadati; phylum Pseudomonadota; class Gammaproteobacteria; order Lysobacterales; family Lysobacteraceae; genus Stenotrophomonas; species Stenotrophomonas maltophilia group sp. Smal32. The sequence goes on along the minus strand of NZ_JASJSI010000036.1, from coordinate 2,845 downwards.
GGCCAGGGCGTACTCGGCCGCCTTGCCGCTCTTGTCCTGGTAGACCGCCCAGATGCACGGCACGCCACGGCCGATTTCATACTCGCGGCGCACCAGCGCGCCGGGGCCCTTGGGTGCGACCAGCACCACGTCGAGGTCCTCGCGCGGCTTGATCATGTCGAAGTGCACGTTCAGGCCGTGCGCGAACAGCAGCACCGCACCCTGCTTCATGTTCGGCGCCAGCACGTCGTCGTACAGCTTCTTCTGCACCATGTCCGGGGTCAGCACGGCGACCAGGTCGGCATCCTTCACGGCTTCGGCCGGTGCCTTGACGGTGAAGCCATCGGCCTGCGCCTTGACCTCGGTGGGGCCGCCCGGACGCAGGCCTACCACCACGTCGAAGCCGGATTCGCGCAGGTTCAGCGCGTGGGCGCGGCCCTGGCTGCCGTAGCCGATGACGGCGATCTTGGTCTGGGGCAGGTCGTTGGTGCTCATGGGGGAGGTTCCTTGCGGTGGGAAGAAAAAAGAACGGCCGGTCGTCGAGGTGACGTGCCGGCCGGTCAGGGGAAAGCGGTGGGGGAGGCGCCATGCGTCGCACAGGCACAGCCACCACGAGGCGTCGTGGCGGTGCTGGTCCAGGTTTTGAAGTTGGCGTTGTTCATGGTGGTTGCGTCTGAAACCAGGTCCTGAAATTAAAAAACCCGCACCGGGGCAGGTGCGGGTTTTAATGAGTTCCGGTGTGTTTGTTGCTTACACGCTGGCTCGTCCCGCACCTGTTGGTTGGGTAATAAGTACGAGCACAAGAATCGAACGCTGCGAGGCGGCGCCGGTGTCGGCGGCTTCAATGTGGGTTCGCGGTGGCGTGTTGTGATGCAACATGTGATCGAGAGAAACACAGCCATTTCGGCAGTGTCAACCCTGGCGGCAGATTTTTTCTCGGTTTCCGCTGCATCCAGCGCAATCGCTTGCGGCACAAGGATGGTTGCTGCTGAAAGTGTTTCGGTGAACCCGAATTCACTCCTTTCAGTGCGCTTTTTGCGCGGATTCCGGGCTGTTGTCGCCCTGGTGGATGTGGATCTGGGTCCGCACCCACCGAAAGACCATCGCCCATGACCTCTGCCCGATACCGCGTGAAGGCCACAGCGGCGAAGATCGGGGAACCACCCTTCCATCGGAACCCGACCGTGTCCCGACGCCTTGCCCGTTCCCTGCTCGCCGCCGCCGTGCTCGCCGCGGTGCCTGCACTGTCCTTCGCCGCCGACCGCATCACCGGCCAGACCTTCGCCACCCGTTCGGAGGTGATCGCCCCGCACGCGATGGCCGCGACCTCGCAGCCGCTGGCCACCCAGATCGCGCTGGACGTGATGAAGGGCGGCGGTTCGGCAGTGGACGCGGCGATTGCCGCCAACGCCGCGCTCGGCCTGATGGAACCCACCGGCAACGGCATCGGCGGCGACCTGTTCGCCATCGTCTGGGACCCGAAGACGCAGAAGCTCTATGGCTACAACGGTTCGGGCCGCTCGCCGAAATCGCTGACCCTGGCTGAGCTCCAGCGCCGCGGCCTGAAGGACATCCCGGCCACCGGCCCGCTGCCGGTGTCGGTGCCCGGCGCGGTCGATGGTTGGTTCGCCCTGCACGACCGCTTTGGCCGGAAGCCGATGGCCGACAACCTGGCCCCCGCCATCCGTTACGCCCGCGAAGGGCACCCGGTGGCCGAAGTGATCGCCTACTACTGGGACCGCTCGGTGCCCAAGCTGTCGCAGTACCCAGGCTTCAAGGAACAGTTCACGATCAACGGCCACGCTCCGCGCAAGGGCGAGATGTGGAAGAACCCGAACCTGGCCAGCACTCTGCAGAAGATTGCAGATGGCGGCCGCGATGCCTTCTACAAGGGCGAGATCGCCCACACCATCGGCGATTACTTCAAGGCCAACGGCGGCTACCTGAGCTACCAGGACATGGCTGATCACCATGGCGAGTGGGTCGAACCGGTCAGTAGCAACTACCGTGGCTACGACGTGTGGGAGCTGCCACCGAACAGCCAGGGCATCGCTGCGCTGCAGATTCTCAACGTGCTGGAAGGCTACGACTTTTCAAAGATTCCGTTCGGCTCACCCGAGCATGTGCATCTGTTCGTGGAAGCGAAGAAGCTGGCCTTCGCCGACCGTGCGCGTTTCTACGCTGACATGGCGTTCCAGCCGGCACCGGTGCAGAAACTGATCTCCAAGGAGTACGCGGCTCAGCGTCGCGCGCTGATCTCGATGGACAAGGCCTTGAAGGAAGTACAGCCGGGCACACCGAAGCAGCTGGAGGAGGGCGATACGATCTACATGACCGTGGCCGACGCCGACGGCATGATGGTGTCGCTGATCCAGTCCAACTACCGTGGCATGGGCAGTGGCATGGCGCCGCCGGGGCTGGGCTTCATCCTGCAGGACCGTGGCGAGATGTTCGTGCTGCAGAAGAATCATCCGAACGGTTATGCGCCGGGCAAGCGCCCGTTCCAGACCATCATTCCGGCCTTCATCACCAAGGGTGGCAAGCCGTACGCCAGCTTCGGCGTGATGGGCGGCGCGATGCAGCCGCAGGGCCACGCGCAGATCGTGATGAACCTGGTGGACTTCGGGATGAACCTGCAGGAAGCCGGCGACGCACCGCGCATCCAGCACGAAGGTTCCACCGAGCCGACCGGGCAGGCGATGGCGATGACCGACGGTGGCGAAGTGAATCTGGAAACCGGCTTCCCGTACGAGACGGTGCGCGCGCTGATGCGCAAGGGGCATCGCATCGTGTTTGCCGACGGCCCGTATGGCGGCTACCAGGCGATCATGCGTGATCCTGAGACCGGGGTTTATTACGGTGCTTC